>DPJQ01000251.1:26011-40042 GCA_003542935.1 Lachnospiraceae bacterium
AACTCCAACGGTATGCCCAAGCATATCCGTCCGATCATGGATTCCGCTATGGTTGCCATGGCTATGATGCAGGGCCTGACCTCTGCCATCGTAAACCCGAACGACCTGCGTCTGATGGAGACCATCAAATCCTGTGATGTGATCAAGAACAATACTCTGTACGCAGATTCTTACCTGGAGCTGTAAGCGTCAGTTTGCAATGACAGGTTGACTTCTCAGCCTCCTCAGGATACGAAAATCCGGGGAGGCTGATGGCAGTTTATTTAACAGTTGATACGAAAGGCCAAAATCTATGTTCAAAGTGACTTTTCGGTTTGAGAGCGGCGAGACAGTAGAGGCGTTCGCGGCTTCCGGTGAAAACCTTCTTGAGGTAGCGAGAAAAACCAATGTAGCTATCGATGCACCATGCTCGGGAAACGTAGTCTGCGGCAAATGCCGGGTAAAGCTGATCGGCGGCGAGCTGGTGACAAAAAAATCCTCCCATATCACGGAGGATGAGTTCGACCAGGGATGGAGACTTGCCTGTGCCAGTACGGTGGAGGCGGACTGTGAGATCCTGGTGCCGGACATTGCCTCTGCGTATAAGAGCAGGATGAAAGTTGCGGATTTGAGCTCTAAGGACGAGGTCAGAATATTTGAGAATGCCAAGCAGGAGATCGGTGAGGCGGGAATCATTTTTAAGAATTCCCTGGATCGGATCTCCGTAAAAATGGATGTGCCCACGCTGGATGATACCATGCCGGACAATGAGCGGCTGATGCGGGCCATCAAAAAGCAGGAGGGAGTCGATGTAGTCCATCTTCCCTATACTGTGTTGAAAAAGCTTCCGGATGTGCTGCGGGAGAGTGGTTTTTCCGTTAAGTGCGTGATCAGCAGGGCGAAGAGCCATATCTTTGTCTATGATATTTTCCCGGAGGCGGATGAAAGCGCAATCTGCGGGCTGGCCGTTGATATCGGTACGACGACGGTATCCGCCCTGATCATAAATATGGAGACCGGTGATATACTGGCCAAGGCGTCCGCAGGAAACGGCCAGATCCGTTACGGTGCCGACGTGATCAACCGTATCATTGAGTCTCAGAAGCCCGGCGGGATCAGCAAGCTGCAGGAGGCCGTGGTTCAGGAGACGATCAATCCGATGATTGCCCAGATGTGTAAATCTGCCGGGATCAGGACAAAACAGATCTACCGCATGTGCGTGGCCGGGAATTCCACGATGAACCACCTGTTTGCGGGGATCAACGCGGATCCGCTGCGCATGGAGCCCTATATTCCCGCGTTCTTTAAGACAAATTCGCTGTATGCCCAGGATCTGGGGCTGATCACACATCCGGATGCCCATATCATCATAGCGCCCAATATCGGCAGCTATGTGGGCGGCGACATCACAGCCGGCACCCTGGTCAGCATGATCTGGAACCGGCCGGAGTTTTCACTGTTTGTTGACCTGGGGACCAACGGTGAGCTGGTCTTCGGCAATTCGGATTTTATGATGAGCTGTGCCTGCTCCGCGGGGCCTGCCTTTGAGGGCGGCGACATCAGCTGCGGTATGCGCGCCACCGACGGCGCGGTGGAAGCCTGCGTCATCGACCGGGAGACGATGGAACCTACCATGACCGTCGTAGGCGGCGGCGCGCCGGTGGGCATCTGCGGCAGCGGCATCATCGACATTATCGCGGAGCTGTTCCGCTGCGGCATCATCAATGGAAAGGGCAAGTTCGTCCGCGAGGGCGAGCGCATCCGGCACGATGAACACGGCATGGGGTCCTACGTCCTGGCCTGGCAGAAGGATACCGGCGGCATCAAGGATGTGGAGATCAACGAGGTGGATATCGACAACTTTATCCGCGCGAAGGGGGCTATTTTCTCCGCCACGCAGACCATGCTCTCCTCCCTGGGCTTCGACGCGTCCGTTATCGAGCGGGTCTACGTAGCCGGAGGCATCGGCAGCGGCATCAATATGAAAAACGCCGTCAATATCGGTATGTTCCCGGATATTCCGCTGGAGAAATTCCATTATATCGGAAATTCTTCCCTGGCAGGGGCATATACCATGCTTCTCTCCACGGAAGCGGAGCGCAAAACCTACGAGCTGGCGCAGAATATGACCTATATGGAACTGAGTGCGGTGCCCACCTATATGGACGAATTTGTGGCCTGCTGTTTCCTGCCCCACACAGACGCGGGACTGTTCCCGTCGGTGGAGCTGAGGTGATAATGGAGAAATATGGAGATAAACTACGAAAAAGACAATCTGGAGCGTGTTCCCATGGAGCATTATCTGGAGCTTTATCAAGGGATGGATCCTGCGGCGGCGGCTGTCCGCTGCGGGCTTCCTTATGACGAGGAACGCCGGGTATTCACGATCCGCATGATGGGTACGGAATACGAGGTGGCCTGGCCGGAGTTTGCGGCGGTTCCCATGGAGACGGGGAAAAAGTATTATCCGTTGAGGGATATGGGGAAAGCGCAGATTCTGGTGATGCGGTATCTGCTGGAGGGCAGCGCGGCGCCCACTACGGGAAAATTTCTTACATACAGGGAGCTTCCCTGGTGTGAGGTGTATTTTAAGCAGTTTTCCGGCCGCTGCCTGAGCCGTCTGGCTTACGGGTTCGGTTTTAAGCTGGATGCGTTCCGGGCCGTGATGGAGCTGGTGGGAGGAAAAGCGCTGGACTACGGCGACGCCGGTTATGAATTTGAGCTGATCAACGGGCTGTATATGCGGTTTGTACTCTGGGCGGGGGATGAGGAGTTTCCGCCTTCCTCCCAGATATTGTTTTCCGACAATTTTCCCGTGGCTTTCCACGGGGAGGATATGACGGTCTGCGGCGATGTCTCGATCGGTACGATTAAAGCGTTGAGTTAGGAGGAATAGATTATGGGATTTTCAACAGTGCCATGCAATGAATTTGTCGATGTGCTGGCTTCGAAGGCTCCGGTGCCCGGCGGCGGCGGCGCATCCGCCCTGGTGGGCGCGGTGGGAACGGCCCTGGGCAATATGGTGGGCAGCCTGACTGTCGGCAAGAAAAAATATGCCGACGTAGAGGCGGAGATGTACAGCCTGAAGGAGAAGGCCACGAAACTTCAGGAGGAGCTGCTCCGTCTGGTGGAGCGCGATGCCGAAGTGTTTGAGCCGTTGTCCAAAGCCTACGGTATGCCCCGTGCCACCGAGGAAGAGAAAGCGGAGAAAGCCCGCGTCATGGAGATTGTCCTCAAGGACGCCTGTTCCGTGCCCATGGAGATTATGGAGAAATGCTGTGAGGCCATTGAGCTGCTGGAGGTGTTTGCCGAGAAGGGATCTACGCTGGCCATCAGCGATGCCGGTGTGGGCGCGGCTATGTGCAAAGCAGCCCTGCTTGGCGCCAGCCTGAACGTGTACATAAATACAAAATCTATGAAAAACCGGGAATATGCAGAAGAACTGAACGCTAAATGTGATGCTATGCTGGCGAAATATCCGCCTGTGGCTGATAAAGTGTTCGAGTCGGTACTTGGCAGATTAAAATAAAAGGAAAAGCAACCGTTCAGACAGTAATGCCCCGGCGGACAAAGCGTCCATGGTGACAGGCAGAGCGGGCTGATACGGGAGTGAAAATGTAGAAGAGGAGAAACAACATGGCAAAACAGTTACTGGGCAAGGAAGTAGTAGCCGCTTTGAATGAGAGGATTATGGCCGGTGTGGCGGAGCTCAAGGAGAAGGGTGTGACACCGGCACTGGGTATTGTGCGGGTGGGCGAGAGGGAGGATGACCTCTCCTATGAGCGCGGCGCGACGAAGCGCTGTGAGAAACTGGGCGTGGCTTTTGAGAAGTTTGTTCTGCCTGCGGACTGCACACAGGAAGACCTGATGAAGACCATCGACGAGGTGAATAAAAATGACCGGATCCACGGCGTGCTGATCTTCCGCCCGTTGCCGAAACATCTGGACGAGGCTGCGGTGATCAAGGCCCTCGATCCGGAGAAGGACGTGGACGGCATCACTGACGGCTCCATGGTGGGCGTCTTTGCCGGGACGAACCAGGGGTTCCCGCCATGCACACCCCAGGCGTGCATGGAGATCCTGGATCATTACGGCATCGACTGTACCGGAAAGAAAGCGGTGGTTGTAGGGCGCAGCCTGGTGGTAGGCAAGCCTGCGGCCATGATGCTGATCAAGAAAAATGCCACAGTGACCGTGTGCCACACGAGAACCGTAGATATGCCTTCCGTGGTCAAGGAAGCGGATATCGTGGTTGTGGCAGCCGGCCGTGCCGGAGTCGTGGACGATACATATTTGCGTGAGGGCCAGATCGTGATCGATGTGGGCATCAATGTCAATGCGGAGGGCAAGCTTTGCGGCGATGTGGATTATGCAAAGGCCGAGCCGGTGGTGGAGGCCATCACCCCCGTGCCGGGCGGCGTAGGGAGCGTCACCACATCGGTGCTGGTGGGCCATGTCGTAGAGGCGGCTAGGAGAAAGAACGGGTAAACCGTGCGCATCATTCTCTCACCTGCCAAGAAAATGAACGTGGATGAGGACACCCTGCCGGTCCGCGGGCTGCCCGTGTTTCTGGAGGAAACACAGAAGCTGGCGGACTGGATGCGGGAACTGTCCCGTGAGGAGCTGAAAGCCATCTGGAAATGCAACGACAGACTGGCGGCCGTCAATTATGAGCGGCATCAGCATATGGATCTTTTGCGGGCGCTGACTCCGGCAGTCCTGTCCTATGAGGGGCTGGCTTATCAGCACATGGCCCCGGCGGTTTTTGACGGGGAATGTCTGGAATATATTGAGGAGCATCTGCGCATCTTGTCCGGATTTTACGGCCTGCTCCGTCCCTTTGACGGAGTGCGGCCCTACCGGCTGGAGATGCAGGCGAAGATCGCCTGCGGCGGATGCCGGACGCTGTACGAATTCTGGGGAGATCGTATAGCCCGGCGCCTTTTTGCGGAGACAGACTGTATCGTGGATCTGGCTTCCAGGGAATATAGCCGTTGCATATCCGGCTATCTGCCGGAAGGAACGCGGTATGTCACCTTCGTATTTGGGGAGCTGTCAGACGGCAGAGTAAAAGAGAAAGGAACGTACTGTAAAATAGCGCGAGGGGAGATGGTGCGCTATATGGCAGAACATAAGATTGAGAAACCGGAGGATTGTAAGGGATTTCAGATGTACGGTTTTCATTATTCGGAAGCATTATCCGGCGAGAACCGGTATATATTTACAAGGTGAAGGTTTGCCGATTCAACACAAAAGAATTAACAAAAATCTGCCACATGTGTATAATATATGAAGAAATGTGAAAAAAAGCAAAATTAGTAATTTTGATACATTTTTGCAACTTTTCTATGATATAACAAGTCTAACAGGTAATAGTTCATTCAGAATAATTGTTCAGCATAGGTCGAAGCATTTCCCACGGGACGCCTTCGGTGTACTGCTGAGACCGTAAAAGCGTGATTCAGGAGTGCAAAAGTCTTCACTTCGTTCCGGTCGGTTCTTAACGAGCGCCACTGGCGCTCAGAACCCCATCGTTCCAGGGCGCTAAACGAAGCGGAGCGTAGACATTTTAAATGGATTTTGCATCGTAACTGTGAAGATACTGAACAGTTACCATTCGGAAAATGAACGGTTACAAACAATGTGATAAGGGGTAAGGATATGACAACAAAATCAAGGGAGAACACAGGCAGGAAGCGCCGAAGGATGACCCGTCTGCAGAGGGAACGTCAACTGCGTATGCGGTTGTTGATATGCTGCGGGGTAGTATTAGTTTTGTCCGGTTTATTTGCGGCTCCGGAGATACGCGCAGCGTTGGGGCGGAGACAGATACAGCGGGACATGGAGGCAGAGCTGGATGCGGCCAGGCCGCAGAGTGTTCCGGAACGGCAAGCCGCCGGGGGAGAAGCGGAAGGCCAGGAAGGAACGGCAGGTGACAGCGATATACTGGTTGGGGAGAACGCAGTAGTGGAGCCGGAAGTAGTCAGAGAGAAAAAAACAGTTTATCTGACTTTTGATGATGGCCCGAGTATGGATGTTACGCCGGAGATATTGGATATACTTAAAAAGAATGATGTGAAAGCGACCTTTTTCATTCTGAATTATGGGGAGAAAAGTATACCGATTCTTGAGCGGATGGTGAGAGAGGGCCATACGATCGGCATCCATGGATATTCCCATGATTACGCGGAAATATACGCATCGGAAGACGCGTTTATGAATAACATACAGAAACTGCACGACAAATTGTTGGAGGACGTGGGATATGATGCCAGGATCGTACGTTTTCCCGGGGGCAGTTCCAATACGATCAGTGAGAAATATAAGAAAGGCATTATGAAAAAACTCACTAAGCGTCTGGAAAAGGAAGGATGGAAATATCTGGACTGGAATGTTTCTACTGGAGATGCGGAAGGGAACAATGTCCCCAGCAGCCAGCTTGTGAAGTCGGTTAAGTCGGAGCTGAAGCCTGAACAGGCCAATGTGGTGCTGCTCCATGATACGTCTTCCAAGCAGTCTTCAGCGGATGCTTTGCAGAATATTATTGATTTTGGCATTGAGAATGGCTATACCTTCTGTCCTGTGACAGAGGATACGACCATGGTGCATCATAAGGTGAATAATTAAGAGTTTATGCCGGACTGTACGGAGATGATCTGTATGGTTCGGCTTTTGCTATATTTGAAACCCCCGGAAACCGGATAACAGTTCGGTTCCGGGGATTTTTCACGTTAAACAATATAAAAATTCGATATAATTCGGCATGAATGCGGATGTCATTTTTCCGTCCGGCACGAACGCCGATGTCATCTCCCCGTCCCCCAGTGTTTCTCCAGATATTCCACCCCCTTATACAATCCCATAGCGATAACACAGAGGATAAAAATAGCCATCAGTACCCAGTCCAGCTTGAATACCTGGGAGCCGTAGATGATCAGGTAGCCCAGGCCCTGGCGGGCAGCCAGGAATTCTCCGATGATCACACCCACCAGGCAGAGGCCGATATTGACCTTCATGCCGGAGAGAATGGCCGGGAGGGAACCGGGCAGCAGCACTTTAGTCAGTACATGCCGGCGTCCGCCGCCCAGAGTATAGATGAGTTTGATCAGCTCCGGGTCTGTCTGACGAAAGTACTGGTACAGATTGATTACTGAACCAAAAATGGCCACGGACATACCGGCGATGACGATGGTCTTGAAGCCGGTTCCGAACCAGACGATGAAAAGGGGTGCCAGAGCGGATTTCGGCAGGCTGTTCAATATGACCAGATAGGGCTCAGCGATCTCGGACGCCATAGTAAAATACCACAGCAGCATGGAGGCCAGAATACTGATAACTGTCACAAGAAAAAAGGATACCAGCGTTTCTCCCAGGGTGATGCCGATGTGGAAGAAGAGCTGGCCGTTTTCAGCCATCTCGATACAGGTGTTCAGTATACGGGACGGGCTGCTGAAAATGAAACTGTTCACAAGGTCGAAGCGTGTAGTGAGCTCCCATTGGGCAAGAAAAGCGAGAAAAATGGCGAGCTTCCAGACAGTGATTCGGTGTTTTCTTCTCTGATGATCGTAAATATACTGTTCCTGCTTACTCATCGCCGGCAGGTCAGGCGATCTGTTTTGCTTCATGCAGTTCCCTCCAGATCCTATTGAAATATTCGTTAAATTCGGGGAGAGAACGTTTCTCCAGGGGGGCGGCCTGTCTGTCGGCAAATTGCATCGGTATACAGGTAAGTACCCTGGCCGGACAGGCGGACAGGATCAACACCCGATCGGACATGCTGATTGCCTCCGAGATGTCGTGGGTGACCAGGATGGCAGATTTTCCTTCTTTCCGGATGATCCGGTAGATGTCGTCGCTCACGGACAGCCGGGTCTGATAGTCCAGCGCGGAGAAAGGTTCGTCTAAAAGCAGCAGATCCGGATCCATCAGGAGCGTGCGGATCAGAGCCGCCCGCTGGCGCATACCCCCGGAGAGCTGCCGCGGGTAAGCATCCCGAAACTCCCGGAGCTGATAGGTTTTTAAGAGCTCTTCCGCTTTTTCCCGGGCTTCTTTTGTATCTTTCTTCTGCATTTCCAGGCCAAGAAGGATATTTTGGGTGACCGTGCGCCATTCCAGCAGATGATCCCGCTGGAGCATGTAACCGATCGGAATGTCCTCTTTTCCCCGATAAAGAATCTCACCGGAATCGGGCTTTTGCAGCCGGCAGATCAGATTCAGCAACGTGGATTTGCCGCAACCGCTGGGGCCGATGATCGAGAGAAATTCTCCTTGATGCAGATCAAAGGAGATTTTTCGGATGGCCGGGACTTCTTTTTGCAATGTATGATAAGAGTAGCAGATTTCCTGCAGAGTCAATATCGATTGCATACATGTACCTCGATCTATAAAGTGACAGGAAGGATAGGCTGTACACAAGTACAGAGGATCTTTTCCTGTTGATTTACTATATGTCGAAGTTGGGAGAAAGGTTAGAAAATTTCTTATGGAAACCTGTATTATTTTTGCGGATTATTGCACAAACTTAAGATAAAGGCAATGGTCCCAAAAACCGGTGGGATGTAAAAAACACATATAAAACAAGGAAAAGGGGAAAACTATGAGGAAAATTGTTAACCTGAATGCGGGATGGAAATTTATAGGCCGGGATGTAGGGTCGGTGGACTGTTACCCTGTTGACTGGCAGGATGTGACCCTGCCCCATACCTGGAACGCCGTTGATGGTATGGACGGCAACGGCAGTTATGACAGGGGGAGCTACTGGTACGCCCGGGAATTTGCGGCGCCGAAGCAGCCGCTTACGGGAGGCAGGACTTATGTGGAGGTGCTGGCGGCAGGACAGCAGGCCACGGTGTATGTGAACGGCGAGGAGGCTGTTTATCACGAGGGAGGATATTCCATTTTCCGGGCGGACATCACAGATTTGTTGAAAGAGAATGAGGAGAATTTACTGGTAATCAACTGCTCTAATGAGTACAAAGACAGCGTGTATCCCCAGTCGGCGGATTTCACTTTTTATGGCGGGCTATACCGCGGTGTGAATCTGGTCAGCGTGCCGGATACCCATTTTGACCTAGATTATTTCGGGGGGCCGGGGCTCATGGTCACACCAAAGCCCTGTGACTGCGGCGGGGCAGCTTTTGAAGTCAGGGCCTACGTGACAAACCCGGATGAAAATTTTACCGTGCTGTATTCCATCCGCGACGCGGAGGGCAGGGAAGTGGCTTATGGCTGCCGTCCCGCCGACGATACGGCTACGACGCTCTATGTGCCCGACGCGACGTTCTGGGAGATCGATGCTCCTTATCTCTACACGGTGACTGCCATTTTGCAGCGTCGGAATGAGGCCTATGACGAGGTGTCTGCAAAGGCGGGCGTGCGCTCTTTCTCCTGTGAACCGGATAAGGGATTTATCATTAACGGCGTTCGGACGCCGCTGCGGGGCGTGAGCCGTCACCAGGATTTACTGTATAAGGGCAACGCTCTGACAAAAGAGGAGCATCGCCGGGATGCCGAAATCATCAAAGAGCTGGGTGCCAACACGATACGGTTGGCCCATTATCAGCATTCCCAGGATTTCTACGATGCCTGTGATGAGCTGGGTTTTGTCATCTGGGCGGAGATCCCGTTCATCTCGGTATTTAACAAAGATCCCGGCGCCCACAAAAACTGTATCAGCCAGTTAAAGGAGCTGATCATCCAGAATTATAACCATCCGTCTATCTGTTTCTGGGGTATTTCCAATGAGATCCTCATCGGCGGAATCTCAGAGAAGCTGGTGGAGAGCCATAGAGAGCTGAATGCTCTGGCCAAGGAACTGGATCCCACCCGCCTGACCACCATCGCCCATGTGTCCATGACGCCGGTGGAGAGTCCGATGCACCATATTACCGATGTGATCAGCTACAATCACTATTTTGGCTGGTATGGCGGCAGGATGGAGGACAACGGCCCCTGGCTGGATGATTTCCATGCGAAACACCCGGATCTCTGTTTGGGTATGAGTGAGTACGGCTGTGAGGGCATTATCACCTACCACGGTCCGGAACCGGCCTGCAAGGATTACTCCGAGGAGTATCAGGCCCTTTATCATGAGCATTTGGCGAAGGTGTTTGACGAGCGTCCGTGGATCTGGTCCACTCATGTCTGGAATATGTTTGATTTTGGCTGTGCGGCCCGCAATGAGGGAGGAGTAGCAGGACGGAATAATAAAGGTCTGGTGACCATGGACCGTAAGACAAAGAAAGACAGTTACTATGTGTATCAGGCTTACTGGAGCAAAAAGCCCATGGTGCATCTGTGCGGCAAGCGGTATGCACAGAGGGCGGGAGAGACGACGGAGATCCGTGTGTACTCCAATCAGCCTGCGGTAGTCCTGTACATGAACGGTAAACAGATGGAGAAAAAGAGTGCCGAAAAAGTATTTGTCTTTACGGTAGCCCTGGCAGAAGGGTTCAACACGATTCTGGCCGTGGCCGGCGACGTGAAGGATACCATGACCCTGGAAAAAGTGGCGAGGGAGCCGGAGATCTACGTGCTGCCGGAAGTGAACGAGCGCAAAGAAGGGGTCGCCAACTGGTTTACGACGGTGGGAGACATGGATCTGAAAGCCCCCATGGAATTTCCCGATGGCAAGTGGAATATAAAATATTCTATGGAAAAACTGGCTTCCTGCCCGGAGGCGCTGGATGTCGTCAGTAAGGCGGTAAAACTGGCTACCAATTTTGATGTGAGGCCGGGTGTCGGTATGTGGGATATGATGAAGGCCATGACGCCGGAAAGCATGGTGGCTATGGCCGGAAGCATGGTGCCGGAGGGCTTCCTGGAATCTCTCAATGCCCAACTGATCAAACTGGATAAAGAGTAAGGGCAATGAAAAAACGCAGATATAAATACAAAAAGGAGAAAAATATGGCAAATAATACATCTGTTCGTCCTTTTGGCATGAAAGATAAACTGGGATATATGTTCGGGGATTTCGGAAATGATTTTACATTCATTTTAAGCTCCAGTTTTATGCTGAAATTCTATACGGATATCATGGGGGTGAACGCGGGTATCGTGGGTGTTTTAATGATGGCGGCCCGTTTTGTGGACGCGGTGACCGATGTAACCATGGGTCAGATCGTAGACCGTTCCAAACCCACTAAAGACGGCAAGTTCCGCCCGTGGATCAAGCGGATGTGCGGGCCGGTAGCGATCGCCTCATTCCTGATCTTCCAAGTGGGATGTGCGGGCATGAGCATGGGGTTCAAGGTCTCCTGGATGGTATTTACGTATATTATATGGGGATCCGTTTTCTATACGTCTATCAATATCCCGTACGGTTCCATGGCGTCCGCAATTTCCGCCGATCCGGATGACCGGGCGGAGCTGTCTACCTGGAGAACCATCGGAGCTACCCTGGCCGGACTGGTCATCGGCGTGGGGACCCCGATGGTGGCTTATGAGACCGCTGCCAATGGCGCAACCGTACTTTCCGGTCCCCGTATGACCATCATCGCGGGCGTGTTCAGTGTGCTGGCGATTATCTGTTATCTGTTGTGTTTCAACCTGGTACGTGAGCGTGTGGAAGTGCCCCAGAACACGGCCAAACTGGATGTCGGCGTCATGTTGAAGAGCCTCGTCACCAACCGGTCGCTGCTGGGTATCATCGCGGCGGCGATCCTGCTCCTTCTCGGTATGCTGGGTATGCAGGGGATGGCTGCTTATGTATTCCCGGTTTATTATAACAGCGCGTCTGCCCAGTCTATGTCGTCTTTGGCAGGTTCTGTGTGTATGCTGGTCATCTGCGCGCCTTTTGCCTCCAGGCTGGCGGCCAGATTTGGCAAGAAGGAGCTGTCTGTGGTATCCTGCCTGTTCGGTGCGGCGGTGTATGCGGTGTGCCTGGTTGTGAAGCCGACCAATCCCATGGTCTATGTAGTGTTTTTCTCTTTGGCCTATGTGGGGCTTGGCATGTTTAATACCGTGATCTGGGCTATGATAACGGATGTTATCGATGATGCGGAGGTAAAAAACGGCGTTCGCGAGGACGGTACGATCTATTCGGTATATTCCTTTGCCCGTAAAGTGGGACAGGCCCTGTCCTCCGGTATGATCGGCGGACTGCTGACCATGATCGGTTATACGGCCGCGGTGGCGGAAAATCCCTCCGCCTATCCGGAAATACTGGACAGTATTTTCCGCCTGTCCTGCATCATCCCGGCCATTGGGCTGGCGGCTGTGGCCGTGGCGCTGGCGATCATTTATCCGCTGAATAAAAAGCGGGTGGAGGAAAATGTGGCCGTATTGGCAGAACGGAGAAAATAGATGACCGGTATTTTTTCGGATTATAAAAAGAAGAAAGACTATCTCGTCTGCGTGGACAGCGACGGCTGTGCCATGGATACCATGGATAGTAAGCATATCCGATGCTTCGGGCCGTGTATGGTGGAGCAATGGAAGCTCGGTCCCTGGCGGGATGCGATATTGAAGCGGTGGAATGAGATCAATCTCTATACCATGACCCGGGGGATCAATCGATTCAAGGGGTTGTCCCTGGCTTTGCAGGAGATCGACCGGAAATATTGCCGGATCGAGGATCTGGATACTCTTGTGGCGTGGGTGGACGGCGCTGCGGAGCTGTCCAACGCCGCTCTGGAGAGGGTGATTGCGGAGAACCGGCAGAGCGTCAGCCTGCAGGCGGCCCTGGCCTGGAGCAAGGCGGTCAACGAGGAGATCACCAGGCTCCCGGATGAGGAGAAGAAGCCATTCGGCTATGTGAAGGAGGCTCTGGCCTACGCCCATAAAAACGCGGATGTGGCCGTTGTGTCCAGTGCCAATAAGGACGCCGTGCTGGAGGAGTGGGAGCGTCACGGCCTCCTTGAGCACACGGATATCGTGCTGGCCCAGGACGCGGGGACCAAGGCATTTTGTATCGGGGAGATGCTGAAATTTGGTTACAATCCTTTCCATGTCCTGATGTGCGGGGACGCGCCGGGAGACCGGGACGCGGCGGAGCAAAACGGAGTCTGGTACTACCCGATCCTGGTGCGCCATGAGTCGGCGAGCTGGCGGGAATTTATGGAGGCCGGTCTGGATCATCTGCTGGACGGCAGTTATGGGAATGGGTATCAGCAGGAAAAGACAGAGAAGTTTCTGGAAAATCTGAGATGATGACAGGAGGAATACATCTATGGTAGATATGAAAGCGAAGCCGTTTTATCTGTCCGATGAGGACTGTAAGTGGGTGGAGGATACCATTGCGGGTATGACGGTGGATGAGAAGATCGGCCAGCTATTCTTTAATATGGGATCCAGCCGGACAGAAGATTACCTGAAAATGACGGTCAATGACTACCACATCGGAGGGATCCGCTACAATCCGGGTACGGCCGACGAGGTACATGAGCAGAACCGTATTTTGCAGGAGAACAGCAAGATTCCCCTGATCATTGCCTGCAATACGGAGAATGGCGGGGACGGGGCCTGTGTGGACGGGACGGCCATCGGCAGCCAGACGAAGATCGGGGCCACGGGAAATGTGGATTATGCCTATCAGTTAGGGTATATGGCGAACCGGGAGGCCGCGGCCATCGGCTGCAATCTGTCTTTTGCGCCGGTCAGCGATATTATGTACAACTGGGAAAATCCGGTCATCGGGCTGCGCACCTATGGAAACGATCCGGAGCAGGTAGCGGCCATGACGAAAGCTTACCTGGACGGCGCCCACGCAAATCCCGGTTTTTGCTGTGCGGCAAAGCATTTCCCGGGGGACGGACTGGACTTCCGTGATCAGCATGTGGCAAACAGCGTCAATACCATGAGCTGTGAGGAATGGGATGCAACCTTTGGCATGGTGTATCAAAACCTGATTGACAATGGTTTGGATGCCATCATGGCGGGGCATATCATGCAGCCTGCTTACGCCCGCCATTTCAACCCGGAGCTCACGGATGACGAGATGATGCCGGCCACTTTGTCGCCGGAGCTGATCACGGGGCTGCTCCGCGGAAAACTTGGTTTTAACGGTATGGTGCTGACGGACGCCTCCCATATGGTGGGGCTGACCTGCCG
>DPJQ01000251.1:40356-40947 GCA_003542935.1 Lachnospiraceae bacterium
CCGCATGAAGCGCAGCGATGTGCTTCCGGCCGCCATCGCCGCCGGTGTGGATATGTTCCTGTTTTTCAATGAGATGGACGAAGATTTCGCCAGTATGAAACAGGGTTACCTTGACGGAAAGATCACAAAGGAGCGGCTCTCCGACGCGCTCCATCGTATTCTGGCTCTGAAAGCCCATATGGGACTTCATAAAAAGGCCAAAACCGAACTGGTACCCGCCAAGGAACAGGTGCACAATATCATCGGCTGTAAAGCCCATGTGGAAATGCAGAAGGAGATTGCCGACAAGGCGATCACTCTGGTAAAATATAAAGATAAAGACGTGCTGCCCATCACGCCGGAGCGGTATAAACGGATCATGATCGTATATGTGAAAGGACTTTCCGCCCCGGGGCTGGGCTCTCTGCTGGGCGCGAAGAAGGTGACACCGGCGGAGGAACTGAAAAATCGTCTGACCGAAAAGGGCTTTGACGCGTTTATCTATGAGAGTCCGGTGGAAAAGATGATGAAGCAGATGGAGGCCGGGGAGAAGCCGGATATCAATTTATATTTTGCGGGAAAGACGCCGATCAAGGATTTCCGGGAAAACCA
>DPJQ01000082.1:0-142 GCA_003542935.1 Lachnospiraceae bacterium
CGTGGACAGGCCGGATCTCAAGGGCCGGGTCAACGTTCTGAAGGTTCATTCGAAAGATGTTATGATGGATGAGAGCGTAGATCTGGACGCTATTGCCCTCGCTACTTCCGGCGCGGTGGGCTCTGATCTGGCCAATATGATC
>DPJQ01000082.1:446-7468 GCA_003542935.1 Lachnospiraceae bacterium
GGCTCTGATCTGGCCAATATGATCAATGAGGCGGCCATCCTGGCGGTGAAGCACGGCCGCAAGGCCGTGTGTCAGAAGGATCTCTTCGAGGCTGTGGAGATCGTGCTGGTGGGCAAGGAGAAAAAGGACCGTGTCCTGAGCCAGGAGGAGAGGAAGATCGTCTCCTACCACGAAGTGGGGCATGCTCTGGCCAGCGCTTTGCAGAAAGATGCCGAACCGGTGCAGAAGATTACGATCGTGCCGCGCACGATGGGTGCTCTGGGTTATGTGATGCAGGTGCCCGAGGAAGAAAAATACTTAAACAGCAAAAGCGAGCTGAACGCCATGCTGGTGAGCGCCCTGGCCGGCCGGGCGGCGGAGGAGATTGTTTTTGACGATGTGACTACCGGGGCCGCCAACGATATTGAAAAGGCGACGAAAATCGCCCGGGCCATGGTTACCCAGTACGGGATGTCGGAGAAATTTGGTTTGATGGGGCTGGCCTCCGCGGAGAACCAGTATCTGGACGGACGGACAATGCTGAACTGCGGCGATTCCACGGCCACGGAGATCGACCATGAGGTGATGAAGCTTCTGAGGGAGTCTTACGAAAAGGCCAAGGAGATGCTGAACGAGAACCGGGATGTGCTCGACGAGATCGCGGATTATCTGATCAAGAAGGAGACGATCACCGGAAAAGAGTTTATGCAGATTTTCCGGGAGGTCAAGGGCCTGCCGGATCCGGGGGTCAAGAAGCAGCTTGAGAAGGATGCGAATCTGATGGAACCGGTGCAGCCGGACGAAACCGGGGAATAGGGCGCAGGTTCCGAGACGGGTATATTATTAAGAAATTTTGTAACTGTGAAGGTACTGAACAGTTACGAAGTTTCAAAAAAGACGGGCGAAAAGGAACTGCTTTTTGTCCGTCTTTCTCTTTTCGGCACGGCGGCTGCTGTTTCCGGGGGATGCCCGACAGGAGGCCGGGCCGCGGATTTTTATGGAGCGGGATATGTTTAACATAGAAGAGGAATTAAAGAAGCTCCCCGGTAAGCCGGGAGTGTATATCATGCATGATGCGGAGGATGCGATCATTTATGTGGGGAAGGCGGTCAGCCTGAAAAACCGGGTGCGGCAGTATTTCCAGAGCAGTCGGAATAAAGGGCCGAAGATCGAGAAGATGGTAACCCATATTGCCCGGTTTGAGTATATCATCACGGATTCGGAGCTGGAGGCTCTGGTGCTGGAGTGCAATCTGATCAAGGAGCATCGCCCCAAGTATAATACCATGCTGAAAGATGATAAGACCTATCCGTTCATCAAGGTCAGCGTGAACGAGCCCTATCCCCGCATCCTGTTTTCCCGGGAGATGAAAAAAGATAAGGCGAAGTACTTCGGGCCCTATACCAGTGTGGGAGCGGTCAAGGAGAGTATCGAGCTGATCCGCAAGCTGTATCAGGTCCGTTCCTGCAACCGCAGTCTGCCCAAAGATCAGGGGAAAGAGCGTCCCTGCCTCTACTACCATATGAAACAGTGCCAGGCGCCCTGCCAGGGATATATCAGCGAGGAAGAGTACAGGGAGAAAATCAAAAGCGTGCTGGCCTTCCTGAACGGGGATTACCAGAAGACGATCCGGGAGCTGGAGGAGAAGATGCAGCAGGCTTCCCTGGAGATGCGCTTCGAGGAGGCGGCGGGCTGCCGGGATCTGATACGGGATATCCGGAAAGTCGGTGAGCGGCAGAAGATTACCGACAGCACAGGAGAAAACAAGGATATCATCGCCATGGCCCAGGACCGTCAGGATGCGGTGGTGCAGGTGTTTTTTGTCCGGGAGGGGAAGCTGATCGGGCGGGATCATTTCTATCTGCGGGTTTCCGAGACGGACAGGGAGCAGGATATTTTGCTTAGTTTTGTCAAACAGTTTTATTCCGGCACGCCTTTTATTCCGAAGGAGCTGCTGCTCCAGCATGAGATCGAGGATGTCAAGGTGCTGGAAGAGTGGCTGACCCGGAAGCGGGGCCAGCGGGTGCGCATTCGGGTTCCGAAGAAGGGAACGAAGGAGAAACTGGTAGAGCTGGCCGTCCGCAACGCACAGATGGTGCTGGACCAGGACAGGGAGAGGATCAAACGGGAGGAGGGCCGTACCGTGGGAGCCGTCCGGGAGATCGCCCGTCTGCTGGGCATGGGGGAGATTCACCGCATGGAGGCTTTCGATATCTCAAATATCAGCGGGTTTGAGTCCGTGGGCTCCATGGTGGTCTTTGAGAAAGGGAAAGCCAAGCGCAGCGATTATCGGAAATTTAAGATCCAGACCGTTCAGGGGCCTGACGATTATTCCAGTATGCGGGAGGTATTGACCCGCCGTTTCGAGAGAGGAATCCGGGAGCAGGCGCAGGAACAGGAGTTTCAGGGCTTTCAGAAATTCCCGGAACTGCTGCTGATGGATGGCGGCAAGGGCCAGGTGAATATTGCCGAGGAGGTGTTGGCGGGGCTGTCTCTTGCGATCCCGGTCTGCGGCATGGTGAAAGACGATCACCACAGAACCCGCGGTCTGTATTTCCGCGGTGAGGAGATACCCATCGACCATCACAGCGAGGGTTTCAAGCTGATCACCCGCATTCAGGATGAAGCCCACCGTTTTGCCATCGAGTATCACCGGCTGCTCAGAAGTAAAGGACAGGTACATTCGGTGTTGGACGATATCCCGGGCATCGGGCCTGCCAGGAGAAAGGCTCTGATGCGGCGGTATCAGTCCGTAGATAATATCCGGGAGGCCACGGTGGAGGAGCTGAAACAGGTGGAGAGCATGAACGAAAAAAGCGCCCGGGAAGTGTATGCGTTTTTTCATCCGGAGAATGGCTGATGCTGTCCGGGCATATACGGGCAATGACTGTATGCAGTTTGCTGTGATGACTTCGCGTTTCCAGGGAAAGTATGATAGGGCATGCACAGTCCCGGCAATAAACTGTGGCAATTTCTCATCCATAAAAATTTCAGCATAAACAAAGCTGCTGAAACCAAGCGCGGTTGCAAAAATGTAAACCCTACGAAGTTCTCCGGTAGATGTATCCAACAAAAGTTCAGGCTGATCACCCACCCAGTCAATGATCTAAAAATAAAACTCCTCCAGCCGGTCCGCGAACTCGGACGTATAGATTGTCACCAGGGACTACATCGCCGGCGGAAAGGCGGATCTGATCTGCGCCCTGATGGACGCGTCACAGGCAAATTCGCTGCTCATTGTTTAAGTCAAATCTTGAATATTCATTTTATCCAGTTGTTTATTGCGGCGTTGTTTTCCCCGGCAGCCAAAATAAATCGCCAGAAAAACGAAAGTAGGAATGTTGCCTTCCAGCCATACAATAATCATCTGAACAATGAAACCTGCGGTCACTCCCCCGGATGGAGTGACCATATTGAGGGGATACAGGAGGCTAAAGAGGAACGCAATAATTGGCAGCACAAGTCCCGGCCACCTGTTTTCTCTTTTGGACAGAAATATCTGCAGCGCAATCAAACCGGCAGCTAAAAGTAAAAAAACTAAAATTCTCCAACCTGAAACTATCATGACTTACCCCTTTCCCTGATTTTTTTGTACTCACTGATCAGCACCTTTGCTGTGTCAAAATCCAGCTTGTCATTGATGGCGAGCCTTTTTATGAGTGCGATATACGGCTCGCTTTCTGTATCATCATTTATCTTGATTTTCTGAATAAGTCTGTCAAGCCTCAATCGGACTGTCGGATAAGTCACTTCATATTGTCTTGCCATTTCTTTCAGAGACCCGGAAGCCAGAAGAAACCTTTTGATAAATGACACATCTTCATCATCAAGATTGACAATCCATTCAGGAATTACTTGAAGTGCCATAGCTTTTCTCCCTTTGTTTAATATAATTCATTATATACTTTAATTTTATTAAAGTCAATACTATATAATTAGTTTAATAAAATGTTTGGAATCCCTAGTAACAGTTCAGCCCAGCCCAGGATTTTGCATCGGCTGCAAAGTCCGTAAGAACGCGTATATTGTGCCAGGAGAGAATCCGCCCCTTTGCCGTAGGCAAACTTTACATCTTTGAGAAAGGGATAGCGGAAAAAATTCTTCATTCCTATTGACAAAGTGAAAAAAGGCTATACGGATGCCTCTCTGCGTGCCATCGCCGAAAAAGCAGAGACAAGCACGAATTCTATTTATGTCCGCTTCAAAGATAAGGAAGGGCTGTTCGCTGCCATTGTGGAGCCGGTCTCGGAGGAGTTTATATCCCGCTGTGTCTGGATATCCAGGAGACCTTTCACGGTTTTGACAGTGAGACGCAGCGCAGAGAGGTGGGGACGTATTCCGGCAACGCGATGCTTGATTTGATGGATTACATCTATGACCACTTTGATGAATTCCGTCTGCTGCTGGATTCCTCCTATGGGACGAAATTCCATAACTTTGTAGACCGGCTGGTTTCCATGGAGGAAGAATACACATGGAAGTGGATGGAAGCGACAGACTCACGGATGGAACCGGAGGGCGAGATGACAAAGGAGTTTTACCACATCATGACCACGTCTTATTTTGAAGGGATTTTTGAAGTCGTCCGTCATAAAATGAGCAGGGAAGATGCTAAAAAATATGTAGCCATGATGGGAAAATATCATCATGCGGGATTTCTGGCAATAGCCGGAAATGAGTGATAAGCGTTATCAAGGCTGCTGATTCCGCGGTTCAGCAGTCTTAAAATACAACAATAAGTTAGTAAAAACTAACAACGATACTGATCTGCGCAATTTCAGGCGCATTTATCGGTGTTGCAATGGGGATGTTGCCCTATTTTGCGGCGGCGCAGGTCATCATCAAAATGCTGGCGGGAGAAAGAGAATTGTCCTTATACCTGCCATGGCTGGGTCTGGGGCTTGCGGGATACACTGCCCGCACGCTTTTTTACAACATGGCCTTATCCATATCCCACAAGGCGACCTTTTCTATCTTAAAGACCATACGCCAGAAGATACTGGCAAAGCTGCCAAAGCTTCCGCTTGGGACAATCATGGATATGTCCGGCGGAAAGATGAAGCAGATTATCGTAGATCAGGTGGATGGTATGGAGACAACGCTGGCGCATCTGTTTCCTGAAATGACCGCCAATGTGGCGGCTCCGGTTCTGATACTTGTTTATCTGTTTGTGTTAGATTGGCGTATGGCGTTGTTGTCCATTGTGACGATTCCGGTGGGTATGCCGTCGCGCCTGCCACGCTGATCACGATTCTTCCGGTGGGCTGGATCTGGTACAGTAACGGAAGCCTTCCGGTGGAAACTTTTATCACGGTAATTAAGCAGACGGAGGTATTTTTATGGTAAGGATTACAGTGGGTATAGAGGGCATGGCCTGCGGTATGTGTGAGGCACATAGCAATGAGGCGGTGAGGAATGCGTTCCGGGTAAAAAAGGTGACAAGCTCGCATACAAAAAAGCAGACGGTCATCCTTACAGAACGGGATATCCCGGAGCAGGAGTTGAAAAGCGTAGTTGCGAAAGCGGGTTAGTGGTGTCCGTAAACAGCGAGCCTTACGAGAAAAAGGGGCTGTTTGCCGCGTTCAGGGGGTGACATCATGCAGATAGAAGTGTTTCAGGGCATCCTGAATCGGCATTGACCTATGCGGAGGCAAAAGTGAAAGGAGGGCGGATTTGAAACAGAAAAAATCGGTAGAGGACTATTTGAAGACAATCTATATCCTTTCCCAAAAGAAAAAAGTGCATGGCTCTGATATTGCGGAGGAACTGAAGGTTTCCCGCCCTACGGTTTCTGTAGCATTAAAAGCGTTGGCGGAAGAAGGATATATTTTCATGGATGGAACCCATGAAGTCCATCTGACGGAAAAAGGACGCCAGATTGCCGAGGAAATCTACGAGCGGATGAGATGAAAGCTGCCGATACGGTCGCCATCGGTTCCCCGGTTTATTGGCACAATATGAGCGGTGCAGTCAGGAATCTGATTGACCGTTTCTATGGTCCGGTGCAGGCCGGTGCCTTGAAAGGAAAGAAATTCGTATTTCTGTTTCAAAGTGCGGCGCCGGAAGCATGGATGATGGAAAAAGCAGAATAATGCTCTGGTGTCATGTCCCGTTCATTTTGCGAAATGTGAACGGGACATGACACCAGGATATTTAGCACAAATCAATTTACAGTATGATTACAATAGGAGCGGACTGTCAGGAATAAAAACAGGGGTATTTCAATGACACAGGCCCCTATCATGACATACGGTGTCCAAACGGCGAATCCGCCAAAGTTCAAAAACCGGAAATCGGTGATGGCGTAAAGGATACTCGCCTGGATACTTGTGCCGCTGGCGGGGAGGATACTGCACAGCCATGTGGACAATATACCCGGCACGGTCATATAGATCACCACCGGCGCAATGCAGAACACAAGCGATGCCGCAAGGGATGATACAGTGCTTTTGCATTTTGAGGAAAGAAATAGAGTGAAGCTGACCGAGGCCAGAACAGACAGCAGGCCGGCAACAGCGAAAAGAAACTGCAGTTGGCCTATGTCCATGTCCGCCAATGTCACAATAGAGTATACCATCTGGATAGAAGTCTTGATACATTCCCAACCAAACAGGCTGTTGGCCGTCAAAATAAACACAGCAGAGCAAAGGATAAACGTCAGCCCGCTAATCAGGAGAGCCGCAAGTGATTTTGCGACGCCCAGGTTTGTTCTTCCATGTCCGGTACAGCGCAGAATGTCGTCGGCACCAGACTGATAATCGGCAGAGAATACAGGTGCGGCAATCACTGCGCAAAACAGCAGCACCAAAAATCCCATAATATTCTGATAATCCATAATGGTGGAACTCATACCGGGATAGACTTCAAAAGGTTTCTCGATTTGGCGATACATTTCCACCGCTTTGTGTTGGGCCGCCTGGCTGTCCGGCTGCTCCATCGCTATAAGAGAAGTAATCCGGGCTTCGCAAACGGAATAATAGTCGCTGATCTGCTCCGGGTCGATTTCCATGATCGTGGGAGCCATGCCGGTGTCCGGGTCGGCA
>DPJQ01000082.1:7740-8260 GCA_003542935.1 Lachnospiraceae bacterium
CATGCCGGTGTCCGGGTCGGCAAAGGCTTCTTTGACACCGTGGAGAAGCGGAGCGATGGGAAGGATCTCCCGTTCATAGACCCCCTCCGGCAAATCGTAAGACTCTGTGACACCGTAGGATTCAAGGCAGGCTTGATAGATTTCAACGGCTTCCCGCACTCGCTCCGGGGTGACGGCACCAGAGACATTCCCCTGTTGTTCTTTTTCATGGGCGATAGACGCAAGCCCGGTCAGGCTGATCTCATTTCCCGCCTCGTCCGTGTAATTGCTGTAACAATAGGTAGTCGGGAGATACGCCAGCAGAGCGGATAACAGCAGAGACAGTACCAGTAGAATCCAGGTGGCTTTTGACTTCAGCAGCCGCTTTAATTCCAAACACAAAATTCTCATTTAACGACACCCCCTGTCACTCTCCCTACTGTTCTGCGGGAATAGGTATAAATACAAGTCTTCCAAACGGGGAGCAACGGTAACAGAACTGGTGTTATGAGGACGATCCGCCAGATAGCGGATAGAAACG
>DPJQ01000082.1:8562-9125 GCA_003542935.1 Lachnospiraceae bacterium
TCCGCCAGATAGCGGATAGAAACGCTGCCGTTGTTTTCATTCCGCAGGCTGATAATCTGGAGCCTGCTTTCATATTCCGGCACAGCGTCCGCCGGAATCGTGCATTCCCACACCTTACCCTCCACCAGCCTGACTAATTCCTCCGTTGTCCCGGTCGCCAGCAGCTTGCCGTCTTTGATCATCGCATGGCAGGTGGCGATATACTCCACATCGGGAACAATGTGGGTAGAGATCAGCACAATACGGTCATGGGCAAACTCAGAAAGCAGATTGCGGAAACGCACCCGCTCGCCGGGGTCAAGGCCCCCGGTAGGTTCATCCAAAATCAAAACCTCCGGGTCATTCAGTAATGCCTGGGCAATTCCGACCCGGCGCCTCATACCGCCGGAGAGTTTGGAAATTTTCTTGTTGCAGACATCCAGCAGTGAGACCTGTTCCAGTAATTTGTGTATTCTCTGCCGGCTTTGTTGCCTGCGAAGTCCTTTCAATGCGGCAACGTAAGCCAGATAGTCCCTGACTGTAAACCCTTGATGAAAACCGAACTCCTGGGGCAGATAGCCGAA
>DPJQ01000082.1:9443-9578 GCA_003542935.1 Lachnospiraceae bacterium
GAACTCCTGGGGCAGATAGCCGAATACATTACGATACTGCTCCCCCAGCGTTTGAATAGGGACGCCATCGTATATCACCTGACCGGAGGTTGGTTGCATAATCCCCGCAATCATCCGCATCAAGGTTGTCTTGCC
>DPJQ01000015.1:0-573 GCA_003542935.1 Lachnospiraceae bacterium
ACGATCCCCGTCTCCCCGCCGTCGGTTTCCACGAGGATATCACTGTATCCCTCCCCGGATTCTTTATTTGAGTATACGCTCCAGCCATCCTTGAAACCCAGAATACCCAGCAGGATACCGTGGTAAAAGGATTCTTTCATGGCATGCCGTGCAAAATCATCGCGGATGCTGATGGTTCTTTTCAGATAGCCGCCCAGGGACTCCTCCACTCCCTTCGCGTCCCCGTGTCGCAGGGCCTCACAGAAACGATTCAGGGCCGCTCCGTCCCTCTGCACCGTGTCCCTGAAATATTCCATGATCTGCTCTGTGAAGATCGTCCGGATCTCCCTGTTGGGAATCGCCAGACGAAACCCGTTTCCCTCCGCTTCTCCTTTCTGCGTCAGATAGCCCGTGGTAAACAGCAGGCTCCACAGATTTTCAACAGAATCATACATATCTTTATAAGTGAGTTCCTGACGGATCTCTTTCTCGATCACCTCCCCGGCCACCAGAAGCTCGATCTCCCGCCGGGTCGGCCCCCTGTCCGCCATCCCGATAAACCGCCGCACAGCATCGTTGCTGCTGGTATTGATC
>DPJQ01000015.1:887-10123 GCA_003542935.1 Lachnospiraceae bacterium
TTGCTGCTGGTATTGATCCAGTAGTTCTGCGGTCTTGCCCCGGGGTCTGCCAAAAGCTGGTCGCAATAGCACACCACATCCCAGGGACAGTACACTTCCTGTCTGCCGAACCGGTAGCCGTCGTACCATTCCTTTATGACGGGATATTGCCCGGAAAGGCCGTAATACGCCAACAGCTCCCGGACTTCCCTGTCTGTAAATCCGAAAAACTCATCAAAACGCACATCCGTTATGGACAGAACTTTCAGATTGTTCAGCCCGGTAAAAATACTCTCCTTGGAAATACGCATGCACCCGGTCAGCACCGCAAACTGCATATTATCATTCGTCTTTAAAGCCTGCCCAAACAAATTCTGGATCAGTATGAGCATCCGCTCATAGTAGCCGCGCTCAAAAGCTTTTGCCAAAGGCACGTCATACTCATCGATCAGAAGAATCGCATTCCGGCCATAGTGCTTGCGGAGGAGTTCCGACAGCAGCTTCAGGCCGCCGCACAGCACCGCCTCCTCCATCCCTCCCCCCAGCAATCCGGAAAACGCTTCCTTATCATAGGAAGTAAGCCGTTTGCTGTCCAGGAGATACTGATGCCGTCTGGCCTCCTCCCGCATGACCTGGACGGCCATATCCCGGGCCATCTCATAGGATTCCCCGTTGATCCCTTTCAGGGACACAAAAACCACGGGAAATTTCCCCATATACTGTTCACACAGAGCCGTGTCCCGGGCGATCTCCAGTCCGTCAAAAATACTTTTATCTGTATCCGGGGAAAAAAAACATCTCAGCATCTGCATATTCAGGGATTTGCCAAACCGCCGGGGGCGGGTAAACAGATTTACTTTCCCCCAATTCCCAAGCAATTCGCTGATCAGCCCTGTTTTATCCGTATAATAAAATCCTTCTTTTCTGATCTCCTCAAAATTTTCTATCCCTATGGGAAGCTTCTTTTTCTTTACCGCCATTACATTCCCACCTCCTGGACACGTGCCGCACCGGTTCTGCCTGTCCGGATTGTTACCATAATTCTACCATGGATATCTCCATGCAGCAAGCGCCGTTCATCTTTTTCTATCCTGTTCCAGGATCCATTTAGCCTCCTGATGCCCGCCGGCTGCCGCTATTCTATACCGGTAGTAAGCCTCCACCCGATCGCCCATCCTCTCGTAGATAACTCCGCAGTTATACTCGGCCTGCGTATTGCCTCTGTCGGCAAAAGGTTTGAGCCATTTCAACGCTTCTTCATACCGCCCGTCCTCGGCACACGCCACGCCGTACATAAACATAGCATACTCGTCTCCCTTTTCGGCAAGTTCCTCATACGCGATCAACGCCCCCAGGCCGTCTCCCCGGGCAAGTTTCATATCGCCGACTTTTTTCTGTGCGGCTGTATGTCCCTGCCCGGCTGCCTTTTCAAACCAGTACAGGGCCTTCTTCTCATCCCTGGAGGTTCCCCATCCTTTGTCATACATGCGGCCCAGAAAATATTGTCCCTCATCGCTCCCCAGCTCCGCGGCAATCTCCAGCTGCCCAAAGGCCTCCTTGTATCTGCCGGAATCTTTGGAAAGATAAACGGCCGCGCCTGTTTCAAGGGTTTCCTGCTCCCATTTTCTGCATTCATCAACTGCTTTCTCATGCCCCTGTTCCCGGGCCTTTTTCATCCAGTAAACCGCTTTTTTGCTGTCCGCTTCTGCACCGATGCCCCTGCGGTACCTTCTGCCGCAGTAATACTGGGCCGTGGCATGCCCCTGTCCGGCGGCTTTTTCATACCAGTACAGGGCCTTTCCTTCATCTTGCTGTGTTCCGATGCCCTTTGAGTAACAATAGCCGTTTTGGAACTGGGCGGCAACATGGCCCTGCCCGGCCGCTTTCTCAAACCAGTCCTGCGCCTTCTTTTCATCAACCGGTGTGCCCATTCCCTTATGATAATCCATACCGCACTGGAACTGCGCCTTGCAGTGCCCCTGCAGCGCGGCCTTTTCATACCAATACAGGGATTTTTCCTGGTCAATTTCCGTCCCCTCCCCATCCTTATACATGGAACCGCAAAGGGACTGTATATCCGGATCGCTCCCGACATCGGCCGCTCTCTCAAAAAAGCGCAGCGCCCCGCATTTGTCAACTTCTGTTCCTTCCCCGTCATAGTACATAAGCCCGCATTGGACTAAAGCATCCACATGATCCTGGGCCGCAGCTTTTTCATACCAGTACAGGGCTTTCTCCTGATCCTGCTCCCTGCCCTCCCCTTTTTCATATATTCTTCCGCATTCATACTGCGCCCCGGCATGGCCCTGCAGGGCTGCTTTCTCATACCAGTAAAATGCTTTTCCCCAATCTACGGTCGTACCTTCTCCCTTCCGGTACATGGCCGCGCAATCGTACCGGGCATCCGCGTCGCCCTGAACCGCCCGCTTCTCAAGCTCTCCCAGCCGAAACCGGTCCAGCTCGAACCTGACCTCTCCGGCAAGCCTGGAAGCCTCCTCACTGCCCTGAGCCGCCGCCAGCTCCAGCCACCAGAGTGCTTCCCTTTTATCCTCAATCGTTCCCTTCCGGATAAAAATCTTCCCGTAGGCAAGCCGCGCCCCGCAGTGCATGCCCCTCGCCGCCTTCTCAAACCACTGCTCTGCTTTCTCCGGATCCACAGCGGTACCCTCTCCCGCAGCGTATCTGCACCCGCACTGGTACTGGGATTCCGTATCTCCCTGCATCGCCGCCTGCTCATACCAGTACAGGGCCTTTTCCCTGTTGACCGGCGTATACATGCCCTCATCATACATAAGCGCACAGGCGCGTTTCGCTCTGGCACTCCCCTCCGCGGCGGCCTCCACCTTCACCGCCTCCAGGATCGCATTCAGCGCGGCGTAGACAAACCGGATAAATTTTTCCTGCCCATGGAGGACATAGAAACGTTCCGTGCTGTAATGCAACAGCAGGGAGTCCTGCTTTTTCCCCGAAATCTCGATGAGACGAATATTTTCATAAGGCAGCGAATCGCGGTAGAACCGGCCCATAAATACATTCTCCATCAACGCGTAAACCCCGTCCACCGCAAACACGACTCCCCGCTTGCCCGTGCCCAGGGATGTATCGTCAACTAAAACCACCATATCCTCCGGCGGGCAGTCCTCCGCAATATATTTCTGAGCATTGTTAAGCTGCCCCCGCCGGCATTCGGCAACGGGAAGCGGACGCGCTTTATTTCTTAATTCGGCCGGTGTGGCTGAAAAAACTGCCTTTTCGATTAGCTCTTTTCTTTTTATATCCATGATAAATTCTCCCTTGCTATATGGAGCCAAAGCCCCCGCTTATCCCGTAACTGTATTATACCCGCGGGCACAAAGGTTTTCCAGATTCATTGGCGCTCGCGGACATATACGGACGATAAAGCTGGCAAATATCAGGAACGGGCCAGATCCATCCGCCCCCATACGGGAGGGGAGATGCAGGAGATCCCTTTGGCGGCCCTGTCCTTTGTATTCTTGCAGATGTGGGGCAGATCCTTTTGGATTACCGTGGTGTCACCCTCCCCGAGTACGATATCGGTTTCGCCGATCTGCACGGTGGGCTCTCCCTCCGTGACACAGATCATTTCTTCGGAATAATGGCGGATCGGAGTGACGGAATCCTGGGAGTGGGGGCGACTTCAAAGGCCATCAGCATCGCTTCCGGGGAATAGACGGGGGAAGGCAGGGGTGTCAGGAAATGATAGGTGACGGTATGGTCTTCGGAATACGTGATGAGCTGCTGTTCTTTTCTAAGGGTCAGGTTTCCCATCACTTCCACATCATCCAGCAGCATATACAGCGGAACATGGAAAGCGCCCGCGATTTTCCGCAGCGACGACAGGGAGGGGTACGGGGAGGCGGCAGAACAGTGCCTTCCCGACTGGGATATGGAGGGCGCGGCTTATCTGCGGCAAAAAGCCTCCGACATCCAGTTGATGCTGGACGAGTCCATCCACACAACGAAGGACGCGGCGAGGGCCTGCCGGTTAAAGGCGGCGGAGAATTTCGGCCTTACCTGCATGGTCGGATGTATGCCGGAGAGCAAAATCACCATCACCGCTGGGTTAAGCCTGGTGGCCTCCCGCGCCAAATGGAAAAGCCTGGTGATTATCGGTGGCATCTACGGCAATTATTTTGGCATCGGGGGCGTGGCTTATCTGGTGCGCATGATCATAACAGGGGGGAAGCAGGCTGCGTCCCTGCTCCCTCCGGCATCCGCAATAAACGCCCGAAGCCTGCGGGGTTTCACCGTGTCTGTTACCAGTTTCATCTGCATAAGATCAAGTTTTACTCCGATTTTGGCCACACGCCCCCCGTCGGTCATCAGATTTTTACATCAAACTGCATTAACACTGCATTTTAGGAAACGCCGCAATAAAAATACTCTTACAAATTTTCAGTATCTCATTTTGAGATTTGCCCGAAAGCCTTTCACAAAATAACTTTACAATCAAATTATTATATTCATATATCGGCATTCTCCCGCCATGATCAATAACATTCCTGACAAAATCAAACAATTGACGTGAACGGAATTTAGGGTCATTTAATCGAAACCTTTTTATATGCTTTTCTATGAATTGAATTTCGTTATCAGAATACGCATATGTATTTCTCGCAGGTTCGAACTTCATATTCATCACATCATATTGCAATGCCAGTGTTTCATTTGAATCTCTTCCTTTGATCCCCATAGGCTGTAGCAATATTTCTGCCCCCGGCAAATTACTGTAGCTTCTTTGTAATTCTCTTAATGCTTTGCAGGATACGGTACATTGCTTACGGTAATTTCCCGAACATCTACTGGATTCTTCATATTGGTCAATATCTATTTTATGTATTTTTCTTCTTGATTCCCCCATTCGCTTAAATGTCTGATTGCAAACCGAACAGGATATGCCTATATTGGGAATACATTCAATCAGCTTATCCGAATTGCTTTTTTCTATTGCATGTTCCAAATTGGCGTATAATTTTTCATCCACACGAATCCGTGAATAACAATACATGCAATATCCACCCGTACTTTCTTCCAGTACATTCCTTAAATTATTTTTCTCAATCGGATTCGCATATCCATATTTTTTCCATTTTTTATATAAAGGCCTGAATGCCGGTATCTCAATCAGCAAAAAATCTTCCATTTTTCCATCACCATTCTCGTATCTGACGTACTATTATTTGCTGTGAGGCTGTCAACCTCCTCTGTTCTATCTGTCCAAGACATTCTTCATCTCTTTCCTCCCACGCCTGGCTTATTTTATTATTGAACAATCTTCTTAACACATTATCGACCTCCCATTCTGAATCCGACGTATTTCCAAATACCCTTTCAAATATAATCTGTACTTCAGAAACAGACGGATAGTCATTGATATCAATGACTTCAATATCGCCTCTCTCTAAAATTATTAGATTCGCGTCACGGGTATACGCCACCAGATCACAGGAATGTGTTGTTACTATCCATTTTCCCCATGGAAACTTTTTCTTTAAAAATTCTAATATGACGGCAGAATAACCAGGAGATAAATACTCGTCCAACTCATCAATCACCACCCACGCCGATTGCAGCTCTTTCTTCTCTATTGCCATATCCTGATAATACAGCAATTCAAGCAATATGCGTATAATGGCCTGATAGCCACTGGAAAGAAGCCCTTTTCCATTGCCAAAGTCAACCTCTCCCAATGGATCATTATAAAGCACACGAAATCTGTCATTTGTCAATTCGTAAAACAGATCCTGTACTTCTTTTTCATATAATGGATAAATTATCTCAATCCTCTCTGTTAAAGTCCCAAAACAATTAAAAGAATCTACTAGATTAAAATATGTTTCCTGTAGTCTTGTTTCCAGGATTGTTTTTTTATACTCTGGCTTTTCAGTCGTTTCGGAAATTCTTTTCACATCAAATCCCCGGTTTACCGCATCTATAAAATAAACGGCACTGCCATCCCTGATTTTATCTATAAAAAGTTTTAACAGGAGTGTTTTACCGCTGGAATTATCTCCTATGACAACGCAATTTTCATAAAGCAGTTCTTCTTTAAATATTTTATCAATAATGTGTTCCATCCTGTCTAATCCAAATCTCATGTACGATCTTCCACCTCTCATTCATATTTTTCATTTTTACAGTACCCTGCCTCGCATGAGATATATATCCTGCATCTTTCAAAATACTATTATAAATTGCAGCAGTAATAGGTTTATGAACGCCTAACTTTTCATATACGATATAAAAGCTTTCCAGTAACGCCACCTTTGAAGATTGAGTAACATTCACTTCAAACAATTTGAAAAAGTCTACCAAACTATTCCTGTACTCTTCAATTTGTTCTGCTTTAAAACTCATAGATAACTCAGAAAAATCATCTAACAGTTTTTTATAAGAACTGTGATACTTGTCTATAAAAAAATTGAAGCCTGTCGGTTCTTCCCTCTCAATGCGAACATATTTTCTCAGCGCACAAAGTCGTAAAAGAGTTTCCATATCACGTTCTGCCGCATCTTCTTTTCCCCATATCTTCCTCCATGTACCATTATGCCTGTTATAGTCCTGCAGCATATTATAAAAATCACAGACATAGATTCCGTTCCGCAATTCCTGCTCTGTCAAAAGAGAGCCCTTTGCATTTAAATTTTCAAATATTTTTCTTAATATTTTCGTACGCTGTTCCTTATTATCGATTTTGATTTCAATAACAGTAATAGATGTATAGTCTATGCGCCTTTTCATTCCCACGGGAAGACCTGCATAGTCCACATTCATTTTTTCTCCGCCTTCTCCCGTAAGCTGAATATGAAGTTCCTCCAAAGCAAACTGACTTCTCAATGCCTCCTTGAAAGATTCGCTATCTGTCTTAATCTCTGAAAAATCTACAGAATTATTCTCTTTTCTGTTCAGATAGTAACCTATATAGTAAAAAAACAGGCTCAGAATGCGCTGCTGTCCATCTAATATTTCCAGTTGGTTCTTTTTATTCCTGCATGTATAAATGGGAGGTATCGGTAAACCACGGATCAATGACTCTACCAACGCGATTACCTGATCTTTACTCCAGCGGTACTTCCTCTGATATTTGGGTATAATATATAAATTTTCATTTACTCCCTCTACGAGTGTGCGAAATCCCACATCCGTCTTGTACTGCTGAATACTTATTCCATTCAGATCATTTACTAATCTTTGTTCGCTCACCGTAATTTCCTCCCTTGGGACAGATCTTTTTCAGCTTTATCTTAGCATAAATCTTTTATGTAATCTATATATATTACTTTGAAAATATATTTTTCGGGTCTGAACAATTCGGAATTTCCAAACAGTTCATGCTCCGTCAACTCTTTGCCAGAAGATTTATCCTCTGCTTCTTCTCACCCTCGCCACCGACCTCAATTCCCTGAAGCCAGGAAAGCTATCGGGAAAGCTCATTTCCCGATAGCTTTTCTATGTCCCAATCCATATTTTTCTCATACTACCGTTCTTTTAATCGGAATTTAGATACCAGGTCTTTCAGCATATTGGCCTGACCGGATAGTTCCTCACTGGCAGCGGCACTTTTTTCTGCCGTAGCCAGATTGGATTGTACTACCTCGGAGATCCGATCGATGCCACTGATCACTTCTTCTGTGGCGGCAGCTTGATTCGCGGAATATGTCGCGATCCCTTCGATTAGCTTGTCCACTTCTTCAGCCTGGGCTACAACTTCAAGCATGGACGCGGCGGTATCCTGTGCCAGATTGGTGCCGGTCTCAACGGCTTCTACTGTCTGGTCAATCAAAACAGTCGTATTTTTTGCGGCTTCAGAGGATCTGCTGGCAAGACTGCGGACCTCGTCTGCCACTACGGCGAAACCTTTACCGGCAGTACCGGCGCGGGCGGCTTCTACGGCAGCGTTCAACGCAAGGATATTCGTCTGGAAAGCAATATCTTCAATTGTTTTGATGATGCTGTGGATTTCGGCAGACTTACTGCTGATCTTCTGTATTGCATCGTTCATGTGCTGCATCTTACTGTTGCTTTCCAGAATATGATCTCTTACGTCCTGGGAAATCTGGCGGGCTTTCTTAGCCCCCATAGCGGTTTTCTGTATTCCGTCAGACACTTCGTTGATATGAGAAGCAAGCTGTTCTACTGCGTCGCTCTGCTGCATAGACCCCTGGGAAAGAGCCTGGGCGCCGTCGGAAACATATCCGGAACCTTCGGCGACCTGGTTTGCAGCCGTATTAATTTGCCCCAGAGTATCGTTGAGGGACCAGGAGATTGCTTCCAAAGATTCTTTTATTTTCGCGAATTCACCCAAATATTCGTGGGAGAGCGTGAAAGAGAGATCGCCCTGGGAGATATCCTGCAGCTTCTCGGAGATCTCGTTAATGTAATCCACATAATCGCGCAGCCGGGTTACTGTAAGTCCAAAATTGTCCGCCAGTTCGCCCAGTTCGTCGTTGGAACAATGCCGGATCGTCTGGTTCAGTTCCCCCTCTGCGATCTTAGCCGCTACGCCGCTTAATTCCCTTACCGGCTTTCCGATAATATTCCTTACCAGAATAATGATCAGTAAGATCGCGATGATAATTGCGGCTATGGAAACAGACATCATCATACCGGTCAGGGTAAGCAGGTCGCCTAAAACTTCGGTTCTGGATACATATGCAACTGCCGTCCAGTCACTGTCAGGGATTTGCGCTACCTGTATGTAAGTATTGCCGTTGTACAGGGAAAGCCCGGTCGTACTGCTTTGTATTTTCTCAGCGGCATATGCGTACATATCCCCTTGAAATTCGCTTAAGAGCCGTCCGTTCATTTCCCTGTCCCTGTGTCCGATAATCGTATTAGTCCGGGTATCTACAAGGAAGATTCCGCCGGTTTTCTCTAATTGGATATCGGCTACAATGTCAGAGATGGAATCCAGATATACGTCTGCGGCGGCAACGCCCCGTATCTCGCCGTCTGCATTTTTTAACATCCCGGATGCACCGACTACATAAGACTGGCTGTCTTCATCAAAATATACGTCGCCCAGCATGAAGTCTTCCGATGCGATACCGTTCTGATACCAGGATTTTTCCGAAGTGACAAAATCCGGACCCGGAACAAACGAAGCATGGTACAAAGAACCGTCCGTTAAAGCCACATATAAGCCGGCGGGATAGGCCTCGTTCTGGTTAACGGTATGGCGGATGTATTCCATCATAGCAGGGATATCCATATCCTCATATTCAATGGTATCCCGC
>DPJQ01000015.1:10403-10752 GCA_003542935.1 Lachnospiraceae bacterium
CTGCATTTCCAGCATGGTCAGCGTTTTGTTTATCCACGCACTGGTTTCCTGTACAGCCTTATCGGTGGTTTCCCTGAGCAGATTTTCACTTTTTTCCAACAATGCATCAGAAACACGGTTATATACGATCAACAAGAGCGCCGCAACCATGATGATGATTGTTGCCATGATCGCTCCTACCAGCTTTTTTGTGACACCCCGTTTTCTTTTTAGGGGCTCCGATGCTGATCTCTCTTTCCTCTTACCTTTTGTTCCCATCATCATCTCTCCTTGAATTATTTAATATTATTACCTTGTTTTTTTGCGCTTTTTAAACATACCAAGAGTTTCTCTCTTAAAATAAACAGCA
>DPJQ01000244.1 GCA_003542935.1 Lachnospiraceae bacterium
GGATGGAGAATTTCCTCATGGATATCTATGCCGACCCGGAGAGCGTGCAGGAGCTTATTGAGCAGCTGATGGTACGCCATCTGCATATGCTGGAAAAAACCTGTAACGCCGTGGGGGATGTGGTGGATATCCTGCGCTTCGGCGACGATCTGGGCATGGATAAAAATATGTTCATGTCCGCAGAGAAATACAGGGAGGTGTTTAAACCCTACCATACCAAGCTGAATGAGTATGTACATACCCACAGTAATATGAAGACATTCCTGCACTCCTGCGGTTCTATTTACGGGGTGATGGGCGATCTGATCGAGGCCGGTTACGATATCATCAATCCGGTGCAGACCACGGCCTACCAGATGGATCCGGCCACACTGAAAAAAGAATTCGGCAAGGACATCACCTTCTGGGGCGGCGGCTGCAACACCCGTTCTGTCCTGAACCATGCCGCGCCGGAGGAGGTCTACGACTACAGTAGGCGTATGATCGATATTTTCCATCATGACGGCGGTTTTGTGTTTAATACCGAGCATAATATCCTGGGGGATGTACCTCCGCAGAATATCATGGCCATGTACAAAGCTGTGGAAGACGCCAGGAAATAAGGAGGAAGTAAGGATGAAACGATTTGGCCAGGTCATCAAAGTGAAACCGGAATATCTGGAGAAGTATAAAGAGCTTCATGCCAATCCGTGGCCGGAGGTCAACCGAATGATCCGGGAATGCCATATAGAAAATTACTCCATTTACTACAGGGACGGTTATCTGTTCAGCTATTATGAGTATACGGGGGAGGATTATGAGGCCGATATGAAAAAAATGGCCGACGACCCCATGACGCAGAAATGGTGGAAAGAGACGGATCCCTGCCAGACCCCCATAGAGGGAGCGGCCCCGGGCGAGTGGTGGGCCGATATGGAAGAAGTGTACCATCTGGATTAAAGGGTGGTCGGGGCAGTTGTATAATATTTAAGGAAGTAAAAAGGATTCCGGTTTGTGAAAAATGAGCCGGAATCCTTTTTTGTCTTATTGTGTAGGGTACACCGCCGGAGTTACTCCACCAGGACGCATCCCACATAGGTCAGTGTCCCCGGCCCATAGTAGTAGGGGATATTATTCTTTTGGCAAACCTCGCTGACGACCATGCCGTAGGCTTCCATGGCCGAAGTCTGGTGCTCGGGAAAGCGGCAGGGATTGTCCGGGTATGTACAGGTCTTGCAGCGTTTACACATGCCGTCGCCGAGGATCAGGGCGTCAGGGTACCGGGCCCGGAGAAGATCGGCGAATTTGTCAAAGGATTTGGTGTGGTTGACGGTGAGCTCTTCCATGCCCTCCAGGTCAAAGCTGTCCTCCAGCTCGCCGGTGGTCTGGACGATCAGCCCTTTTTTATACCGGTGGATCCGTTCGCCGCATTCCTCCAGGGTGCCGCAGGCGGGCGGACAGACCCAGTTCTTCCCGTAGGCCTGGCATTTATCTTTGGCGCAGGCTTCCCGCACCTCGGTGCGTACCTCTATGGTGTCCGCATCCAGCATACCGACATGGGAAAACCCGCAGTCAAGGGCCAACTGTTTTAACGCTTCATAATCTACTGCCATAGTGCTGTCTCCTTTGTGGTTGTGATATGGATTTACTGTGAACAGTATAGCATATCTTCGGGCGGGAAGTCTATATACATTCGGCACAACTACTCTCCGCTGATAAGATCCTTCGGTGTGATCTTTTTTATTTTCCACGAAAGCAGGCAGGCGATGGCGAAGGTGAACAGGATCAGCCCCGTCCCTCCAAGGATATTGAAACCGACGGGAACAGTGAAAGTGCATTTCACGATACCGATGCTGCCCAGAAACAGGGCCGTTAATGGGTTGATGATCAGGCTGCACACGGTCATGCCTGCCAGGGTCGAGAGGATCACTGACGGCATGAAGGACAGAGCCGTCTGCAAAATGAGCTGGCCTGTGGTAAAGCCCAGGGCCTTTTGGATGCCGTAATCCTTTTTTTATGGTTCAGCATGTTCCGCACCAACAGAAACAGTACGAAAGTGATCACGAGGGCGCTCAGGGACAGGATGGCGATTACGAGAATCGTCATCAGGGAAACATAAACCGCGGTTGCCCCGCCTATGGTGGCGGCCACATTGACAGTGGCGTTTACGCCGTCTTTGAAACGGTCTGTTACTTCTGCATGGAAGGCGTCAATATCCGTTCCTTCTGCCACGTTGAGATAATAGCTGGCGTTTGACAGCCTGCCCAGCCGCCTGTATCCGTCAAGAGTAAGCAGGCAGTCCTTGCCGAGATTGTTCGTGGTCTGGGTAAAGCCCGTTATGATATAGGCGGCTTCCCTGCCCTCGGCGGTCATCGTTATCTCATTCCCTGTTTTCAGACCGTTTTCCCGGGCGTATTTTGCTGCCAGGGCGATTTCGTTGTCGTATCGGGGGAACCTTCCCTCACAGATGACTTTCGGGTTGTTCACTTTGGAAAAATCGTCGCAGACCGTTGCCATGAGGCCCAGGCCGCCGGCATGGCGTACCTCAAGGGAGTTGTACAGGTAGATTTTTTCCACTCTCTGGTCGGCGGCCATTTCCCGCAGGAAGTCATCTTCTATGTCTTCCTGGACATTGATACAGCTGTCGGCGGTTTCACCCACGATCAGATTTAAAAAGGGCGTCGTATCCCGGATGATATTCTCGGTCATCAGCCCCGAAAACACTACGACCAACGACAGCATCAGCATCGTGATGCATACAGTAATATTACGTTTGAAATCCGAGAGCGTGGTCTTTAAAGCCAGTGCGGGAGTGACGGGCATTCCGGCCGTTTCCAGGGGAACGTGGTTGCGCCGGAAACTGTGGGTCTGCATGCCGCGGCGCAGGGCGACGATGGGCTCCACCTTTTTGATTCTGCGGGAGGACAGCCATACAGTGACGGCCACGGCGCTTCCCAGGAGCAGGAGGGTGATCCCGTAAGGTACCGGCAGGAAACGGACCGTGTAGGGAATCCCGGTCTGGGCAATCATCATTGCGTTCAGGTAAGGGAACAGGCTGTAGGAGAGACCTGCCCCTGCCGCCGCAGAGAGCAGGGCGATGCTTAAAAACTGCATCATGAGGGCGGCGGTCAGCTGGCGGCCCGTGTAGCCCAGGGCTTTCAGGGCGCCGAGATTTGTCATGTGCTCCCGGATATAGTTTGTGATATTTGAGTACAGGGTCACCAGGGCGATCAGGAGAATGAAAAAAGCCATGGCGCTTAAAATTGCCGCGCAGACCATCTGGGATATATAGCGGGATTGGTAAACGAGGGCGTAGGAATTGCTCACGGTGCGGGCCGCGGGATAGCGGGCGGCCACTGTGTTTTTCAGTCCGCTCTCGTAGCTTTCGCTGTCGGCCCTGTCGTTTAAACGGACGGAACAGAGCGTGGCCCGGGGTGCGTGGCCGCTGCGCTCCAGTTCGGCATACAGATCATCCGTCAGGACGAGGGCGCACATGGAGCAGTTATGGGAACCGGCCATGACACTGTTGAAAAAGCCGCACACGGTATAGGTCATTGTACTGTTTCCGATGGATATGTCGATGGTCTTTCCCACCGCGGTGCGGTCGGATTTATACAGGACGGGCAGATAGACGCCGCTGGCCGCGCTGCCTTCCTCCAGGATCTCCACCCGTCCGATGGAACGGGTCAGAGCCGTCTCCTTTTCAAGGATAACCAGCTCCGAATTGACATTGCCGTTATTGTAATCAAAGGAACCGACCATGTGCAGCACGCTGTCAAAAGCAAATTCATCGGTACGCGTATCGTCCTCCAGAGATTTTTTGAGAAAATCTCTCATGTCGGGACTGTCTTCATCGACTACCAGAGTGACATGCTCCGCGTGCAGCCTGTCGTGGCAGCGGTCAAAGTTCTGTTTGTAATCCAAAGACAGCATGAGCCACAGGTTGAGCATGACGGCGGCAAACAGGATGAGTGCGGTGATGGCCGCCGCCTGTCCCTTAGCCCCGCGCAGATTGGAGCGGGCCAGAAGAATACATTTTTTCATTGTCACCACCCCATTTCAGATAGGAATGCAGAGAGTTTTTCATGCCTCTCCCGGTCGCCGTGCGCCCAGCGTCCCAGCCGGCATTCGCCCAGGATCGCACCGTCTTTCAGATATAAGATCCGGCTGCCCCGCCGGGCGGAACGCATATCGTGGGTTACCATAACCACGCTCTGCCCCTGTTCGTTAAACCGGGTGAGGGTGTCCAGTACATCAAGGCCGGTTTTGGAATTGAGGGCTCCTGTGGGTTCATCGGCAAAAAGAATCTCCGGGCTGTTGATGAGGGCGCGGACGATGCCGGCCCGCTGGGCTTCGCCGCCGGAGATCTGTGCCGGAAATTTTTTCCAGGTATCTTCGGAAATACCCACACAGGAGAATAATTCTCTCGCTTTTGCCAGGAGTGCTTTTTTGTCTTTGCTGACCAGCAGGCCCGCCGCCAGCACGTTATCCATGAGGGACATCCCTTCGATCAGGTAAATCTGCTGGAAGACAAAGCCACAGTGGCTGCGCCGGAAGACGGCCAGCTCATCCTGCCCCATGTCGGAGATTACCCTGCCGCCGAAGGTGATGGTTCCCAGGGAGGGCGTATCCATCCCGGAGAGGGCGTACAGCAGCGTAGATTTACCGGCCCCGCTGGCTCCCATGATCACGGTGAAGTCCCCCTGGCAGAGTTCAAGGCTAATGTTTTTCAGGACGTGCTGCAGGGTGCCGCCGGTGGAAAAAGATTTACTCAGTTGTTCTGTTTTCAACAGTATGTTTTTCATAGTGATCCTCCTTGAATACATTCTATTTTAGAAGGAGGAACCTTAAATGTCTTTAGGGAATCCTTAAATAATCCTTAAATGGAGAGGGTCAGCCGGACAGCGCCAGAACGATGTCCGCCTGCAGGCCGTGTGCGCTGTTCTGTATGAGGAGTTCTCCGTGCATTTCTCTCATGAAGTAATCGGAAATGTATAGCCCCAGGCCTGCACCTTCTGTCCGGGCAGCGTTTTGGCCGCGGCGGAATTTCTCCTTGAGGAGGGGCAGTTCTTCCGGAAGTACGCCCCCTCCCTGATCCGTCATGCGAATGATCAGATGGCTGCCGTCGATAGCTGCCGAGAGGGTGATGGGGGTTCCGGCATATTTATAGGAGTTGGCGAACAGGTTGTCGAATACCTGCTGCAGACGGAGCCTGTCCCCGTAAAATACGCAGCCGGGGATGGCGGGGATGGCTGCGCGGTGGAGGTAGTCGGCATTTTCCAGCATGGGACCGAGTTCCCGGCTCTCCATATCCGTGGGGGTTACGGTCAGGCGTTCGAGCTCCTCCAGAGTTGCGGAAAAAAGATTATTGATGAGGGTGCTGATCTGGTCGGTTTTGCGGATGATCTGGGTGTAGTTGTCCCGGAGTCTTTCAGTGTCCGCCAGGGCGGCTCCCACCTCGGCGGCGGCTCTGATGCTGGCGACGGGGGTTTTGATATCGTGGGAGAGTTCCGCCACCAGTTCTTTTTTGTCGGCATTGGCCCGGGCCTCGGCCTGGCGGGCTTTCTTAAGTTCCGTGCGCATGAGGTCAAAGCTCTCCGTGAACGCGCCGAAAAGATTTTGTCTGTCCATATCAAGGGGGATATCCAGGTTGCCGCCCGCGATGCGCTGGGCGAAACCTTTCAGTTTCCGGAAGGGATCAATGACCGTGCGCTTCAGATAGAAAACATATCCGGCGCAGAGGACGCCCTGCAGAAGCATGGCCGCAGCCAGGAAAAGCAGGATGTTTTGTTTTTGGCGCCGGAAGTTTTTGGCGCTGTCGTTGTAGATCAGGAGTTTTCCCACGGTACGTCCCCCGGACCAAAGATCCAGCAGAGTGTCCCTGTGAATGACGGCGGCATTCAGGCTTTCGCTGAGGCCGGGCCTCGTCCGGTACAGAACAGTGCCGTCCCCGTCAAGAACCACGTAGTCGAGACCGGTTTGGTTCTGGTGGCTGTCAATCCGGTTCCAATCCTCCTGGACGGAATGAACGGCTTCGTTGACCAGGACGGCATCCTGAGCGTGATCGGTGTCCCGGAAGGCGAACAAAAAAAGGACCACGGCTTCGGCGAAAAAAAGGAGGAACAGCAAAGAGAGAAAGATTCGATTCTTCATACGTTTCCTCCGTTGAATTTGTAGCCGTCGCCCCAGGCGGTGAGGATATAGACCGGTTTGCCGGGATCCGGCTCGATAGCCTCCCGGATTTTTCGTATGTGCACGTTCAGCGTGCCGTCTCCCGTGAATTTATCTCCCCAGACCTTTTCAAAGAGCTCCTGCTTGGAGACGACCCGGCCCTCATTTTGGATCAGACAGGCCAGCAGCCTGAATTCCAGAGCGGTCAGCTTTACAGTTTCTCCCTCCACCGATACCTGCTTTGCCCGGAAATCCACAGTCAGGCGGCTGTCGGTATAGACGGCGGGCCGGTTTGGCCCCAAACGTTTCAGCACTACCTGCACTTTTGCCAGCAAAACACCCAGGGAGTAGGGCTTCCGGATGTAGTCGTCGCCCCCGATATGAAGCGCGACGATCTGGTCGTCTTCGCTGGCCCGGGCCGAGATAAACAGAATGGGAATATCCGTTTTCTTCCGCAGCTCTTTACATAGCGCGAATCCGCTGCCGTCCCCCAGGTTGATATCCAGCAGCAGCAGCCGTGCCGTGTCTTTTGCGAAAAAATCCCGGCATTCCCGGGCGCTGTAGGCGACGGCCGTCGTGACGCCGAACAGGGTAAAATATTCGGCCGTGCTGTCCGCCAGCAGCTTTTCGTCATCTATGATCAAACAGTCGTATTGCATGGGCGCCTCAAAGTTCATCCGGATTTCCGGACAGCCCGTCGGTGAGCTCCCCTATGTCTGTGGCCGATTCCCTGGCCTCATCGGGAAGTTCAATGGAGGGCACGGTGTTGAAGGCAGTGAAATCGTAGGTGAGGTCACAGCCATCACAGGTGAAATCCACTTCGTCCTGGCTGGCGTTCATGGCAGATTCCATGAGATCTTTCAGATCCATGGTCATTTTAACCGGATATTTGTCGTTTTTATCAATAAAAAGCCGGTAATCCAGCCGGGTACTGGCAAAGACGTCGGTATCCATGTCCAGACCGGTGCTGTCCATATTGCTCAGAACCGTATCTAACATGCCTTTTATAGCGTCCCCGCTGATATTTCCGGATAAAACGTAGCATTCCTTATTGTTTTCGGTCTGGGTTTCCCCGGCCAGCTCCAGGGATTGGGAAAGCTCCTGGATATCCTTGAAAGTATAGGCTTCCATGGTGGCGGTCATATCTTCCGTTTCCTGTTTGATCCATGTGTCATAGATATTTATATAGGAAAGATTTTTACCGTCCTCCTGGAGAGAATACATTTCCATGTCCATATCTATATTCTGTCCCATGACGTCCATGGACAGTTTGCCGTTGCCGTGGACCCGGGCCGGTTCCACGGTGATCTCCGTATCCATATCCATGGCCATATTCATATCCATATCAAAGCCTTCCACAGAAGTGGCAATATTCATATCCATCTTCATGTTCATGGTATAGGAATCCATTTTTGCCATATGGGCAGCCATTTCCCCCAGCAGACGCTCCGGTGTCGTCGCTTTCTGACAGCCTCCCATAGTGAAGACAAGCACAAAGGCTAAAGCCGCTGTCAAACCGCGTTTTTTGTTTTTCATACAATCCTCCTTCAGTAATTATTTGCAATGGCCGGGAAGATCCGCGCATGTGAGGCACAGTCATCTTAGCGTGTGTGCTGCGGTCCGCCTTGCTCTCTTTAGTCTACCACGGATCGCTGTTTTCAACAACCGCCGGATTGTTTTGGAAAATTTTTGTAACAGTTTAGCCCAGGACTTTG
>DPJQ01000250.1 GCA_003542935.1 Lachnospiraceae bacterium
CCCTACTATATCCTGCACGGCCAGGTCTGGCGCCTGGTAAGCTGGCTCCTTGTGCCGCCGGAGAGCCTTGATATATTTACCATCATTATGCTATATTTTTATTACTCCATCGGCACCACGCTGGAAAGCACCTGGGGTTCTTTCCGGTATAATGTTTACATTTTCGGCGGTATCCTGTGGACGGTCATCGGCAGTTTTGTGCTGTATCTGATTCTGTTTCTGCAGTATGGAACAGGCGTACCCTTTGAAAGCTTTGGCGCTGCTTTTACCACCTATTACATCAGCCTGTCCATTTTCCTGGGTTTTGCCATCACCTATCCCGATATGCAGGTGCTTTTGTACTTTATTATCCCGTTAAAGATCAAATATCTGGCCTGGCTCGACCTGGCTTATCTGGCCCTCGCCATGTATAATAACGGCTGGGCCGGACGTATAGTGATCATCAGCTCCCTGATGAATACCATCATCTTTTTCCTGATGACCAGAAATTACAGGCGGATCGATCCCAGGGAGATACACCGCAAACAGACTTTTCGGAAGGCAGTCAATCAGGGACGGGTAAAAAACGGAATTACCCGTCACAAATGTGCCATTTGCGGCCGTACAGAACAGGATGATCCCAATTTGGAATTCCGTTTTTGTTCCCGGTGTAACGGGAATTATGAATATTGTCAGGACCATCTGTTTAACCACAGGCATGTGCAGTAGCAGGCGGCCCCTTTTTGGGGCGGCCTGAAAAAATATTGCTTTAATGTTTTAAAGCGAAACAGCGCCGGAAACAGGGCTGAAACGCAAAACATCAAAAGAGGAGAAATGTATTATGAAAAAAGTACCGTTTGTCACAAAGGAGAAGCTGGAAGAGATCGTCCGCGATGTGCCGACGCCTTTCCACATCTATGATGAAGCCGGCATCCGCCGGAATTGTGAGGCCATCAAAAAGGCTTTTGCGTGGAATCAAGGTTACAAAGAATATTTTGCGGTCAAAGCCTGCCCGAATCCCTTCCTGATCAAAATCATGAAAGAGTATGGCTGCGGCTGTGACTGTTCCTCCCTGACGGAGCTGATGCTGTCCCAGGCCGTCGGCTGTGTGGGGGACGATATCATGTTTTCTTCCAACGCCACGCCGGCGGAAGAATTTCGATATGCCAGAAAGTATAATGCGATCATCAACCTTGATGATTTTACCCATATTGCTTTTCTGGAAAAAGTGACGGGGAGTCTGCCGAAGAAACTGAGTTGCCGCTACAACCCGGGTGGGATGTTCAAGGTCAGCAATGACATCATGGATAATCCGGGGGATTCCAAATACGGTATGACGAAAGAGCAGCTTTTTGAGGCCTACAGGGTGCTGAAAGAGAAGGGCGTGGAGGAATTCGGCATTCACGCTTTTCTGGCCAGCAATACCGTGACCAATGAATATTACCCCCTGTTAGCCAAAGTCCTTTTCGAGACGGTGGTGGAGATCAGGGAGAAAACGGGGGTGGAGATATCCTTTATCAACCTGTCCGGGGGTGTGGGTATTCCCTACCGGCCGGATCAGGAGCCCAATGATATCCTGGAAATCGGCGAGGGTGTGCGTAAAGTCTATGAGGAGGTGCTGGTTCCGGCAGGACTGGGAAAGGCGGCCATCTATACGGAAATGGGCCGTTTCATGACAGGCCCCTACGGCGGCCTGGTGACGACAGCTATCCATGAGAAGCATATTCATAAGGAGTACATCGGTTGTGATGCCTGCGCGGTAAATCTGATGCGTCCGGCCATCTACGGGGCATACCACCATATCACGGTGATGGGCAAGGAACATGCGCCATGTGATCATATGTATGATGTGACAGGCTCCCTGTGCGAGAACTGTGATAAATTTGCCATTGACAGGATGCTGCCGGAAATTGCGATCGGTGACCTGCTGTTTATCCACGATACCGGCGCCCACGGTTTTGCCATGGGTTATAATTACAACGGAAAGCTCCGTTCGGCGGAGGTGCTGTTGAAAGAGGACGGCAGCTATCAGGTGATCCGCAGGGCAGAGACTCCGAGAGATTATTTTGCAACTTTTGACGGATTTGATGTGTATGACAAATTATTTTTGTAGACGAAATTTTATGGGCCCGTCTCCGTAGTTTTTGGGGGGCGGTATTTCTTTTTTGTTCTTAAAATATATAAAAATGCAATATATTCTGCAATAAACGATAAAAACATATTGCAAAAATGTTACGGATAGGGTAAAGTGTTCACAACAGGAGTTCGCAAGACAGTAGATGGTGGAAGAACCGTTGAGATGTGAAGAAAGGTGGAGAAGTATGAGAAAATCTGGCGTATGTATGCTTCTGCTCATAGGCCTGTTGTTTTTTGCTCCCTGTACCGTACATGCGGCTGTCCCTTTTGTGGTGCGTAACGGAGTCTTGGAAAAATATAATGGGACACAGACCCATGTGGTTGTTCCCAATGGTGTGAAGACCATAGATGTCAAAGTATTTGCCGGAAAAAAAGTTGTGGAGGTGGAGCTGCCATCGACAGTGACGGCCGTCAGGGCAAATGCTTTCGCCGAATGCAATGAGTTGGAGAAGGTGGTGATACCCGGTGCGGACGTGATGATTGCGTCGAACGCGTTTACCGGTTGCGGGAACGTTGAGATATGCGGTGCGGCATCACCCGCAGTTTTTGGCGCTCTGGCGGAACAGTATCGGGATACGGTGGCCGGGATCGCAGAAGAGCAGGGGATGGGCGCGTACACGGATTTGATCATGGATGTGCTGATGCTTGAGAGCGCCGGCCGTGGTGTGGATGTTATGCAATGTAAAGCGGGAAGATATTCCAGAGAATATCCCAAGACCAGCGCCAATGAATTCAGAAAGCCGGAAGATTCTATCGAGTGCGGTATCCGTGAATTGAAGTATGGCATGTCTTTGTGGCCGGTAAACGGGCCGGGGGATCTGGAGAATTTCAAGGTGATCCTGCAGGGGTATAATTTCGGTATGGCGGGATATATCCGTTATCTGCAGACGAATGGTTATTCCGGATGGACGGAAGCGAATGCCGCAGCCTACGCAAAGAGATACTGTAAAGGCAGAAAATATACGGACAAAAACAGTATAGCCCGCTTGGGCCAGTGGCGTTACGGATGTTCCTGGTATCCGATGCATGTACTGAAATATCATGTTTCTCTGTCAAGGGAGTTTGCAGGACGAAATGGCATGGCATTCCGGGAACTGGAAAAGGCAAATACATATCCAGTTACATACACGCTGAACGGTGGGAAAAACAGTACCTTTAATGCGTCTTCCTACACAGGGTACATAGATGTGGAATTGCTGGAACCGACCCGAAAAGGCTACCTGTTTTCCGGGTGGTACAGTGATGCAGATTTGACCGAGAGGGTAGAGTGCATCAGCGGAAACGGAAGCAGAGTCCGTGTGTATGCAAAATGGACAAAGCCCCAAATAGGTGCTGCCGGTATCAGCAGGGTAGCGGCAAAAAGCAAAACGCTGGTGATCCGTTTAAAAACACTGAAATCGGTTTCGGGATATCAGGTCATGGCGGCTACAGACAGTAAATTTAGGATAAATAAAGTGAGCGCATCCACAGGCATCGGAAAAAACGAAGTGACACTAAACAAACTGAAAAGGGGAAAAGTCTACTACTTAAGAGCCCGGGGCTGGTGTCTTGATTCAACCGGCAAAAAAGTATATGGAGCATGGTCCAAAGCCGTAAAAAAAAGGGTGAAATAAATAAAGAATCCTCTGTCATGGGGATTCTTTTTTAGCCTTGACCTATGGGAAAGCTGCAGGCAGCAGAGTTTTTACATGAATAGAGTCCATCCCGCTCAAGGACGTCATACAGGGCAGTTACGGCGCTTTCATCCTTGCGGCAGGAGTAGGCATACACCGGGGTGTTGCGGCAAAAGTTTCGCAGGAGACCGTCTGCAAGGGACAGATCTGTCTGCTCCCAGGGACGCAGGACGATCTCTTTTCCGACCAGATTCCAGGCTTCGCCGGACGGCAGGCGGCGGGCCGTATTTTGGGAAGATTTATCAAGGAGGATCAAGGCACGGACAGGGGTATGATAGGGAATACTTACCCCGGAGCTTCCGGCCATCGGCCAGCCGCAGGCCAGCCATGAATCGTTCTCCCTGTGCAGCAGCACCCGGTCTCCGTTGGCCAGCCGGCTGTTTCTTAAGCGCTGCCACAGGGCAGCCTGAGTGGATTTGCCCATACCCGAGGGCGCGGAAAAAAGGAGCGCCTGTCCCTGGTCCAGAATGGCGGAAGCATGGAGAATCATATCGCCCCGGCGGACCATTCGGTATTCCAGGGCCGAGAGATAGAACAGCGTTGTATTTCCGTGCAGATAGGATAGAAAATCCTCCGCATACCAGATAGAAAAACGGTTTTCGGAGTCTTCCCGGCAGGCAGCGTAGACCGTGCCGTCGGGGAAGGTGTAGTACCAGGACTCCCGCTGTCCGTCCATATATACCTGATAGAAAGGCGTCCGCTTCAGGCAATGATGTCCGTCGGGCCGCAGAGTGCCGGCTGTGCGTATCGTGTATGTCAGATCCGGTTGTTTTTTGCCGCCGGAAGCGCAGAAAGCGGCTAACCTGTCATCCCAGGGAATATAATTGTCTGCCAGAAAAAGTATGGTGCTGTTTCCCAGCCGGAGATTTAACTGCATGGCGCTCCCCCCTTCATTTTAAAAAAACTAATGAAATCAGTATACCCCTTTTTGGCAGGAATGACAATCCGGGATTTGCCACGTATATTTTAAAATGCCCTGCATATACTCATATTGGTAAAACAGTATGTCCTGCTGTGGATTTTTTGTTTCACAATTACTTCACAGATTCAACAAAAATGTATAACATTTTACACGTATGATACAACCATCAAAACGAAGTACAGGGAGGTCAAAGTAAAATGAGTGACAGCTATTATGATTATACACAGGGTACTAATGAAAACTATTCCTTCCATGAGGAGCCGGAACTGCCGCAGCCCCCGGTGGAGCCCGGGAAACCGAAAAAGGAACGCCGTCGGCTGAAACGGGTCGGGGCTGCGGTCTCCACAGGCGTCGTGTTCGGGCTGACAGCCGGCCTGGTATTTTACGGTGTGGTCAAAGCCACCGGGGTAGATCAGCTTTCCGCTGCGGCGTCATCGCCGAATACCGTGGCCGCCACAGGTATTTCCCAGACGCCGACGGCACAGACCACGGCTTCTGCCGTGCAGGAGGCGGAAGGGAATTCCGGAAACTCCGGAGACTATACGGTGTCCCAGATTGCGAAGGAATGTCTGCCCTCAGTGGTTTCCATTTCCAGCGTTACAGTCCAGGAAGTACAGAGCTTTTTCGGGTCTCAGTCCTATGAAGTTCCCGGTGCCGGTTCCGGTTTTATCGTCGGGAAAAATGATACAGAGCTTCTGATCGTGACCAACAATCATGTGGTGGCCGGTGCGGAGAATCTGTCCGTGTGTTTCAATGATGATGAAAAGCAGGTGTATGAGGCCGTGGTCAAAGGGACGGATCCCGGCAATGACCTGGCCGTGGTGGCCATAGATCTGGACAGCATCAGTGAGGATACCATGAAAACTGTCAAGATTGTGACACTGGGCGACTCCGACAAACTGGAGGTCGGTGAGCAGGTGGTGGCTATCGGTAATGCCCTTGGCTCTGGCCAGTCCGTAACCAGCGGTTATGTCAGCGCCCTGAACAGGGAAGTAACTATTGACAATATGACGGCCTCCCTGATCCAGACGGATGCGGCAATCAATCCCGGCAACAGCGGCGGGGCCCTGATCAACATGAAAGGCGAGGTTGTCGGTATCAATTCCGCCAAATACGCCGATGAGCAGGTGGAAGGTATGGGCTATGCCATCCCGATTACCACGGCCAAGGAGATCATCGATGAGCTGATGGCCAGGGAAACACGCCGGAAAGTGGATGAGGCGGACAGAGGATACCTGGGTATAAACTGCCGGAACGTGACCGCGGAAGTCGTGGAAATGTACAACATTCCGGAGGGGGTTTATGTGGATGAGGTCGGTGAGGGCGGCGCTGCTGCCGCTGCCGGAATCAAAAAAGGTGACATTATCACAAAATTTGACGGCCAGACCGTGTCGGATAAGGAAACACTGGTAAGAAATCTGGAATACTATAAAGCCGGTGAGACGGTGGAAGTAGTCATACAGCGTGCGTCGGGCGGCGAGTATCAGGAGCAGACGCTGCAGGTCACTCTGGCAAAGCAGGTGATGAGCTCTGCAGATGATAATAATTCCCAGGGCAGCCAGAACCCGAATTCGCGGAAACCTTATCAGTATCCTGACGGAAACGGAGAAGAGGAATACAGGAACGGCTCTGGAAATGGCCTCTTTGATGACTGGCTGAACTGATTTGCGAAAGAATTTGGGCAGAAAGACCGGCGTGGATATCCGCGCCGGTTTCACTGCGTTTTGGAAGGACAAATGTTCTAAAAAAATTAATAAATTTTCATGAAAATTGTACCCCATTTAAGAGCGAATCATGTATAATAATGTCATATGGGCAACTATATGAATAAGCTTGGAGAAAGATAACGGCTTTGGGCTATATTTTTATTGAAACGACAGATTTGGGAAGGCAGGAGAAACATTTATGGCAAAGGTAAGGGACAATGGCCTTGGCATGAAGCTGGAAGCGGAACTGGACGAGATTTTAGGCGTTGATGTCCAGAATTTGTCGGCTTTTGACAGTGGGCATGGAAGCAGAAAAAAAGGCAGGAAAAAATATATTATACTCGCCGGTCTGGCGGTGGTGCTTGTAGCAGCCGGGACGGTGGCCGGGGTATATACAATCCGGGCGCAGGCGTTTAAAACCAAATTTTTCCCGGGAACGACAATTAATTCCGTGGATTGCAGCAATCTGACTTCGGAGGAAGTGGAGAATCTGATCCGTACTCAGGTGGAAAAATATTCTCTGACCCTTTCTTTCAGAGGCGGAGAGCAGGAGCTGATCGACGGTAAAGATATTGACTATGAGTATGTGGAAGGTACGGAGGTATCCCAGCTGCTGGCATCCCAGGATATCATGAACTGGTACAGAGAGTCCCGGGATACCAGAGAATATACCGTGGCCAGCAACACCACCTACGATGAAGAGAAGCTGGCGGCGCTTCTGCAGGATATGGATGCCATGCAGGACAAGAACCAGGTGGAGCCTGAGGATGCTTATCTGGAGTATGAAGACGGAAATTTCAAGATTATTAATGCGAAAGAGGGAAGCCAGCTCGACAGAGAGGCTTTTACTGCGGCGGTTCAGGAGGCAATCACTTCAGGCAAAACAGAATTGTCCGCGGAAGAGCTGGATCTTTATGCCAAGCCGGCCGTGACGGAGGATAGCGAGAGCCTGATCCAACAGGCCAGCGATCTGAACAGCTATGCGGCAGCCAGCATTACTTATGATCTGCCCGGCGGGGAGAAAGTGCTGGACGGCGATACCTTCGTGAAGTGGCTGGATAAGGATGAGAACGGGAATTATACCCGGGATGACGAGAAGTTCACAAAGAAAATAAAAGAATATGTGGCCAAAATGGCCGAAGAGACAGACACCTTTGAGGGGGATATAGACTTTACGGCCACGGACGGTTCCAATGTGAAGGTAACCTGCAGGGATTATGGCTGGCAGATCGATCAGGAGAAGGAAGCGGAAGCGTTAAAGAAGCTGATCTACGACGGCGAGAAGACGACAAGGGAGCCGGAGTACATCCACCGGATGGCAACCACGGATAACGGGGGATTTGGCGATACCTATATTGAGGTTAATCTGACCAGGCAGCATATGTATTATTATCAGGAAGGCAGGCTGATCTTCGAGAGTGATTTTGTGTCCGGCAAGATGACGAAAGACCGTTATACGCCGACGGGCGTTTATCTGCTGGATTATAAGCAGAAAGACCGTACCCTGCGGGGCAGGAGGTATTCTAACGGAGATTATTCTTATGAATCCCATGTGAATTACTGGATGCCGTTCCATGGTGGCTACGGTTTCCATGACGCTACCTGGAGACCGAGCTTCGGCGGTTCGATCTATGTACACAGCGGTTCCCACGGCTGCGTCAATCTGCCGTTGTCGAAAGCCAAGGCTCTGTATGAGATTATTAATGATGAAGTTCCGATCGTGATTTTCTATACGCACAGTTATACGCTGGGAGCGGCGGAGCCATTTGTTGACCGGACAGAAAAGAAAGACGACAAAAAGGACGACAAAGAAGACGAGGATGATGAGGATGAGTCCTCCAGCAAGGACGGTTCGTCTTCCAAAGATAAAGATGAGTCCTCTTCAAAGGATAAAGGAAATTCGTCATCCAAAGATAAGGGCAATTCGTCTTCTAAAGATAAAGGTGACTCGTCCTCCAAGGATAACGGTTCGAGTTCAAAGACAGAGACTCCGGAAACACCTTCCCAGGAGCCTCCCAAAGAGCCGTCCTCCAGCCAGGAGGCGCCGTCTCAGGAACCGCCCGCCTCGGAGGGCGGCGGCGAGGCCTCGCAGGCAGCGGAAGAATAGGAGACAGGCGTGGCAGAGAAAATATTGTTTACAGATCTGGATGGAACGCTTCTGAATGATGAAAAGCAGATATCCGGGAAAAACAGAAAGGCTATTGAGCAGGCCGTGGCGATGGGGCACAGGGTGGTTCTGTCCAGCGGCCGCGCCACACAGAGTGTGTATAAGCAGGTGCGGAAACTGGGGTTAGACAGGCCCGGGTGCTATGCGATCGCATTTAACGGCGCTGCCGTGCTCCGGTGTGATACGGGGGAGGCTCTTTATGAGAAAGGGCTTGATTTCGAGGTGGCAGAGTATCTCTTTCGGGAGGCCAAAAAGGCGGGGATCCATTGCCAGACTTATCAGGCGGGTTATACGCTGGCCGAGCGCCATTCGGAAATACTGGAATTTTATGACCGCAGTACCCAGGGAAAGTCAAAGATCGTGCCGGATATCCGTAAAGCACTGACCACGCATCCGCCCAAGGTACTTTTAGCCGAGCTGACCCATTCCGGGAAGCTGGAGGCGTTTAAAGAGGCCCATGAAGCGGCATTGGCGGGAAAAGCCGAAGCTACTTTTTCCTGCCGGGAGTATCTGGAGTATCTTCTGCCGGGGGTGAACAAAGGATATGCCCTGGGCTGGCTATGTGATTATCTGAATGTCCCGCGGGCTGACAGTGTAGCGGCGGGAGATGAAGTGAATGACTTGTCTATGATCCGTGCGGCCGGTGTGGGTGCGGCCATGGTAAACGGAGTGGAAGCCCTGAGGGCAGAGGCAGACTATATCACGCAGGCCGACAACAACCATGACGGCCTGGCGGAGATCATATATCGTTTCATATTGGAAGAATCATGACACATATGTCTGACAGCCGGGGGCTCCGGCTGT
>DPJQ01000265.1:0-3262 GCA_003542935.1 Lachnospiraceae bacterium
ATCCATGTCTTGCCCACCTGACGCACACCTTTTAAGATCAGTGGTTTGCGGTAGGGTGAATTCTTCCAATCCAACAGTTTACTCAAAATCGATCGTTCCAATGGTATGCTCCTTCACATTTTTATAGATGTTTATGTGTATTTCTATCACAAAATTATTATATATTAGATGTAGAAAAATACAACTCCTGTCACAAAAATATTTTTGTTTTATTGCTCTGGCGTTACTGGTCACGGACAATGTCAGTAGCTTAAGCCGTCACACAGATGGCAGCATCCGGGCTTAAGTTACTGACATTGGGGTTGAACTCTACCCCTTCCGGACAGAGTTTTTTATTCGTGATACGAACAATACTTGACATCTTGTAATGCGGAAAATATAATTGCATATGAATGCAGAGGGGGGTGCGCCGATGGAAAAAGAGGGTGTCCCCATTGTACAAAACCTGTAAGTGAGGCATAGGATTTGAAGCGGGAAAAGGCAGGGAAAGAAAAGTGGCTGAAGCAGAAATGACGGGAAAGGAAAATGAGACGCAGGATAATGGCTATTTGACCTATCTGGATTATATAGATCATGGTCTGGCAGTATCCTGTCTGGCTTTGGCGTTGGGGAAGCGGCTGGGATGCAGTAAAAAGATGTGTTACGAATTGTCTGTGGCAGGGCTGGTCCATGATATAGGGAAAGTACGTCTGAGCCGTTATGTGGAGAGAGAAACGCAGATCAACAGTGTGGAAGAGCTTAAATATGTGCGGCTTCATTCCATGTTCAGCTGCGCGATCCTGGAGAAACGCGGATACAGCCAGTCCATTCTCTCCATGGTTTTGCATCATCATGAGAATTATGACGGCAGCGGCTATCCCAGGAATCTGCGGGGGGAGGAGATCCCCTTCGGAGCGCGCATCTTAAGAGTCTGCGACGTATATGCGGCCATGACGTCGAACCGTCCTTATCGCAGGGCTTTTGATCATGAATCAGCCATGGCAATGATGATAGAAGAGATTCGGGACTATGACCTGCAGGTGTTCCTGATGTTTCAACGGTATATCCATGAGCCGGATTTCCATAAGGAATCAATATGGGCCAGTCTGTCTTCACAGGAAGAAAGGCGGAGACTTTTGCTGGAACTGTATCCGGATCTGGCGGGAGCGTATCCTGATCTGGCGAAGGCGTATGGAGGATGAAAGGAGAGAGTATATATGGCATTGAAGAAGAAACCCGTGACCGGTATGCGGGATATTTTACCGGAGGAGATGGCGGTGAGGGATTATATGATCCGCCTGATCAAGGAGACCTACGGCATGTTCGGTTTTTCGTCCCTGGAGACTCCCTGCGTGGAGCATCTGGAAAATCTTTCCAGCAAGCAGGGCGGGGAGAATGAGAAACTGATATTCAAGATATTAAAGCGCGGAGAGAAGCTGAAGCTGGAGAGCGCGGAGAGTGAAGCCGACCTGGTGGACGGCGGCCTGCGCTATGATTTGACCGTACCTCTGTCCCGCTATTACGCCAATCATGCGGCGGAGCTGCCCGCTCCCTTCAAGGCGTTGCAGATGGGCAATGTGTGGCGGGCGGACCGGCCCCAGCGGGGGCGCTACCGCCAGTTTATGCAGTGTGATATCGATATTCTGGGTGAGCCTACGATCCTGGCGGAGATCGAGTTGATCCTGGCCACCACCACCCTTTTGGGGAAACTGGATTTCTCCGGATTTACGGTGCGCATCAACGACCGCCGGATCCTGAAGGCCATGGCGGCCAGCTGCGGTTTTTCGCCGGAGGATTACGACACGGTATTTATCATTCTGGACAAGATGGACAAGATCGGCCTGGACGGTGTGGCGGCGGAGTTGGAGAAGGAGGGATTTGCGAAGGAGGCCATTGACAAATATATCGGGCTTTTTGAGGCTGTCACCCCCGATGCGGCCGGTGTGCAGCTGTGCAGGGAGAAACTGGAGGGCTATCTGGACAGCCGGTACGCCGATGATCTCGTGACCATCATGGAGAGCGTAGACAGTCTGAAAGAGGCGGATTTCCGTCTGGCCTTTGACCCCACGCTGGTGCGGGGCATGTCCTACTATACGGGGCCGATCTTTGAGGTTTCCATGGACGGTTTCGGCGGCTCCGTGGGCGGCGGCGGCCGTTACGATGAGATGATCGGGAGATTCACGGGGCAGAATGTCTGCGCCTGCGGCTTTTCCATCGGATTTGAACGGATTGTCATGCTCCTGATGGAGCGGGGCTTTACGGCGCCGGGAACGGAGAGGAAGACAGCGTTTTTGGTGGAGAAGAATATGCCCGCGGACAAGCTGCGGACAGTGCTCGCTGAGGCGAAAACGCTCAGAAACGAGGGTGTGCAGACCACAGTGGCAATCATGAAAAAAAATAAAAAATTTCAGAAGGAGCAGCTCGCAGCGGAGGGCTACACGGAATTTAAAGAATATTTTACGGACAGGATGTGAGGACGGTCTGCCTGTGCCGACATATGGCGGCGGACAGATATTGTACGGAAAAGGCATTCTGTGATTGGGAGGAGAACTATGGCAGAATCTATGCAGGGATTAAAACGGACATGCCGCTGTGCGGAGGTCACGAAGGAGCAGATCGGGAATACCGTCACTCTGATGGGGTGGGTGCAGAAGGCCCGCAACAAGGGCGGTATCATCTTTGTGGATCTGCGTGATCGTTCCGGTATCATGCAGTTGATATTTGAGAATGGAGAGATCGATGAGGCCGGATTTGAGAAAGCGGGGCGGCTGAGGAGTGAGTTCGTCATCGCCGTGACCGGACGGGTAGCGGCCCGCTCCGGCGCCGTCAATGAGAATCTGGCTACGGGAGAGCTGGAGATCCGCTGTGAGGATCTGCGGATCCTCTCCGAATCGGAGACGCCGCCCTTTGCGGTGGAGGAAAATTCCAGAACCAGGGACGAGGTGCGTCTGCGGAACCGTTTCCTCGACCTGCGCCGCCCGGATATCCAGCGGAATATGATGATCCGCAGCCGTGTGGCACGGCTGACCCGGGAATTTATGGCGGAGGAAGGTTTTCTGGAGATCGAGACGCCCATGCTGATCAAGAGCACGCCCGAGGGAGCCAGGGACTATGTGGTGCCCAGCCGCGTGCATCCCGGGCAGTTCTACGCGCTGCCTCAGTCGCCGCAGATTTTCAAGCAGCTTCTGATGTGTTCCGGCTATGACCGTTATATCCAGATCGTCAAATGCTTCCGGGACGAGGATCTGCGGGCGGACCGCCAGCCGGAGTTCACCCAGATCGA
>DPJQ01000265.1:3581-4036 GCA_003542935.1 Lachnospiraceae bacterium
ACCCAGATCGATATGGAGCTGTCCTTTGTGGACGTGGATGATGTGATCGACGTAAACGAGAGGCTTTTGGCCCATCTGTTCAAGGAGATTCTCGGTGTGGAGGTGCAGCTTCCCATCCAGAGGATGACCTGGCAGGAGTGTATGGACCGTTTCGGCTCGGACAAGCCGGATCTCCGGTTCGGCATGGAGCTTACGGATGTTTCAGAGGTGGTGAGAGACTGCGGTTTCGGCGTGTTCACCGGGGCCCTGGCCGCCGGGGGATCCGTCCGGGGCATCAACGCCAAAGGCCAGGGGGCCATGCCCAGGAAAAAGATCGACAAGCTGACCGAATTTGTCCGGGATTACGGGGCCAAAGGGCTGGCTTATATGGCGATCGCCGCGGACGGCACGGTGAAATCCTCTTTTGCCAAGTTTATGAAGCCGGAGGAGACGGAGGCCCTGACCGCCGCCATGGG
>DPJQ01000029.1:0-5670 GCA_003542935.1 Lachnospiraceae bacterium
TATGAAATTATGGTGAGATACTTCTTATATATTATATGGGAAAACTGGGAGTATCCCGCATTTCCCAGCTTCTATATATGTTCTTTCTCTCCGGTGATTTTCACATATTGCTCCACTATGCGGGTCTCAAATTCTCTTTGCGTAAGTTTGCCATTTTTATAGAGTTCTTTATCATTTTGTGTGGCGCTGATCCAATCATTGTATTCATTGGAATATTTCTTATGCAAATCTTTTTCTGTGTTTTCGCTGTTGCCTTTATTGTTACTTGGGTTTGTATTATAAACTCGCTTGTATAATCTATTGCGTAATTTATTCCATAACGCTAATCCAGGAAAATCCTCGGTCTCTTTTTTCTTCCTTGTCACATTTTTTCCGATTATCGCACATGTCTTTTGACTGTTCTGAGGGGAAGGATAATTACAATATGTTTGGTTTTTACGTCCACCAATAAATATTTTCCCGCAGTTATGGCAGATGGCTACACGGGGAGAGGGTGTTTCACTAAGAAATCGTGCCATTTGAATTAATATTATTTCCAAAAAAGAATTTGTGATTATTTTCGCATCATTAGACTTATCAAAGGGCCGATATGTTTTCTCCAACAACTCCTGGTTTCTGCAACGCAACTCGAAAAGTAGTCCATTCTCTGGTGCTTTTTCTAATTCATATTCAAAGTAAGTATCCAAGAATGATATATTATTTGCTATTTGACTATTAGGCCCGTTGAAAAAATGGGTTGTTTTTTCGTATTTACGGCGGAGATATTCTACCTCTTGTCCTGATTCAGTCATGGCCTCTTGCCCTGATTCAGTCATGACCTCTTGCCCTGATTCAGTTATGGCCTTTTGATCTGATTTGGGCAGGGCAATTTTATGAAAAATATCTAATGCAAAATTAATGATCCTTAGAGGTGTTATCCATATACCGCCTTTCTGTAAAAATGTATTTTCTTTTAGCTCATTGGAGAAATCGTCAAAATACTGAATAATCCTATTGAAACAAAGTTCCGGATTTTCAAAAAGAATGTCCCTTCCATAGTGTTGTAAACAAGGCATGAGCACATTTTTAAGTGTAAGATGAATATGTTCTTCATCTTCCTTAGTAAGCATGAAATTTCTTTCTCGCATATAGAATAATAATTTTATAGCTAGCTCTTCCTCTAATTCCTCTAAGATAAAGGATTTTGCCCGGCATGTAAAATATATGGGATCAATTTGTATCAGTTCCTTTTCTATATTTTGCAAAATAGACCAATCATATTCTTTTTGATAGTTTCTAAATGCGGCTCCCATGTTTTTGAAAGACATGCGATTACGCAATAAAAAACTCCAATGATCGTTATTTTCTACTGTTTCCAATGGGAAGTCTGCGTAGCTTTTTGAATAGATAATTTTACCTTCATCAGGAATTACTTTACAACGATTATTTTTTTTGTGGCCTCTAAATGCTAGGTATTTCTTTTGTGTTTCTATATATAGACTTTCAGGTATCATAATTCCTTCCTTTGATTTTTCCAACACCGATTTTTTAAAATTGTCCCTAAATTGGTGCTGGAATGAATGAACGTACAAGTATTGAATAATAAAGCAAATCTGTATAAAATCATAATCAAATTTTGAAAGGCTCGAAAATCCGTTCGTTTGCTTTCTGAAAATTAGCAGATTTGAGTCGGTCAAAAAATATAGCAGATAACCTGTTGGTTGAGATAGGGAACAGATTATCTCAGTATACACCAACGAAAGGAGGGAATGCAATATGTTATCAGGCTATCCAGATATTTTAACAACAAAAGATGCCTGTGAGCTGCTAAAGGTATCTAAACATACCATTTACAAGCTGATCAATTCAAAGGAATTGAAGGCCAGGAAGGTGGCTAACCATTACAGAATCCAGAAAATGGAACTACTCAGCTATTTGAACAAAGGAGAATAAATACATGAAGAAAAGAGAAAAAAAATTAAAGAAAAGAGAAAAAAAATTAAAGAAAAGTATGGAGACCTATTTGTCATCACTTTTATATGACGGAGATTTTTTGCGAGAGAGGGATCATTCTCATTTACGCGGCACGGAAGGGTGTTTCGCGGATGGCGGATCTGAAAATCTGACAATGGAAGAAAGAAAAGCATTTACCCAGAGAAAAATGCAACAGGCAGAAATGTCGAGCCGGCGTAATTCTGAACAGGAGGAACTAATGAGGAAGATATTCTATGCGTATGTAGAGCAAACCCACTCTATAGGAAAGCTAAAGTGTAGAGTAAAAGAGCTAGAGAGGCTTCCTAAAATAATTCAGGGGAACATGGATGAGGTGTGTGCAGAATTAGAAGCGGAAAGGCGTAAATCTCATAAATTAGGGAAACGCTGCAAAAAAATGGAGTCTGAAATATCAAAGATTGAGGCTCTCTTGCTGAAAGTAAGCAGGCTTTTAAACGTCAGTGATAAAAGCACATTGTTTGATGAATTGGGCTCCGAATGGAAAGCGTATATCAGAGTGCGTAAATACGGGAATTCTTATATATCGCCCAAATCATTACCTTATACGGAGGAGTAAAAAAATGAAATTTAGGTATATACAGGAAAAGGGGCTCATTTTAGAGCCCCTGGATTCATCCGGAGTGGAAGAAGTGCTTGTAGAATTTGAGCCGTTAGTCATAAGAAGAGTTGTTGAATGTAATATGCGAACCGGAGAGAAGCAGGAAAGGTATTATGTTGCAATTAAAGATATTCATGGGAATATAGGGGAGGAACATGGTATCAATTCTTTTCATAATATTCGCTATTATGTTGATTTTGGACAGCCTGATGGATTAATTACTGCTCATAAAAGAGCATTGTTGGAGTATAAGCTCCAAAGTGAGGCAACGTGCATGGAAGCGAAGGTAGTGCCGCTATATCCCCCTGGATTATATAAAACGATTGATGGCGATTATGTTTATTTACTTGGCGATTGTCTCATAAAATCTGGTGAAAGGGAAGTGAAGCGAATTGGTTCCCAAAGTTCTTTTGAAATAAAAGAAAAGGGGTGCGACCTGCCGCCTCGCAGATTATGGGCAGAGGAAGCAAGAAGGTTTATTTCTTTCCTTCCCGGTGGAACAGAAATGATCTTCTATGCTTCATTACTTGGCATAGTCAAACCTTTTGTGGGTATTCAAAATGAATTCCCGGATTTTATTACAGCCATTATTGGAAAGTCAGGAAGTATGAAGACGTCACTTGTGCGCAAATATGCTCTTTGGAACAGCAACTTAGAATTGCAGGAGATAAATTTTCAAAGCAGTGACCATATATCAGATATTTTGGCCCGTATAAATAGTTTAAGTGGGATGAATTTTCTTGTGGATGATTTGCATACGGTTTATGCCACGCAAACTAAAAACCAGCAACGTGACCGATTAGATAAATTAGCAAGATATATATGTGGACATCCTCAATGCGCGAATGTGTTCGTCACTGGAGAACATCTGAAAGATATGGGAATATTTAGTGTATATGATAGGATGATATGGATTTCTATGCCGCAAATGTCGCCACAAGAGCTTCATAGGCTAAAACGGAAAATGAGAGAGTTACCTGATTCATTTATGGCACATTTAGCTTTAGAATTTGCGATGGAATTGGTTGGTAACTACGAAAAAGTTTTGCAGGATATTCAAGAGTTTTTCCGTGCGTATGTGCCATTAGGATTTGAAGATCCTACGACCAGACTTATGAGGCATGTTCAATTTTTAAGGCTTGTAGAGTATTTGTACCGGCTTTATGTATGCAAAGGCGATTGCAATTTGGCTTGCCAACATGAATTTGAAAAGGCTTTGGAGAGGAATGTGCGTTATCAGCAAAAATTTCTGCTCCAGCAGAGAAAAGCAGAGGAAGAGACAGATTACATAAAAGCAGTGTATGAATGTCTGACGAATCAAGACAAATATATTCACGTCGATACCAATAGTATGGGGTATATGCCAAATGATAATAATTGCCTTCTGGAAGGTGGATATTATTATATTACTTCCATTGCACTTGTGAATGGACTGGTTCGATATCTTGGTAAGTCGGTCAGATTATCGGAGGTTTCCAAAGCATTAAGTGACGCAGGTGTTTTAGATAGTGACTTGGATACGAGGACAAAAAAGAAAAGAGGGCGTCGGCATTATGCTATTCATTGTGCACTGTTAGAGAGAACGTATAAAGCAGGTATCGTGTCCTTTTAAATATACTTTTCTTGCTGACATCTAGGCGGTGGTGTGCTAATATATTCATATGTAGCATGCCCTTTAAAGGAAAGGAGTAGTATTAATGAAGGGCACAGTACAAAGTAAAACCACAAAAAAGGGTGTAGAGTATCTGTATATTTATCTAAACTATAAAGATCCCATTACTGGTAAACGGAAACAGAAAGTCATTGCAACGGGTTTGACAGCTAAAGGAAATAAACGTAAAGCAGAGGCTATGGTCAATGACATGGTTGAGAAATACAAATACCTTGAAGCGCCTCGGACAGTCAGCACAGTAGATAATCATATCAGCTTATGTGATTTCCTTGATCACTGGCTGGCAGGTAAAAAAATGGAATTGCGTCAATCTACTTATGAAGGTTATGCCTGCCGTATCCACTCCATCAAATCCTATTTCGAGAAGGAGAATCCGGAGTTGATTTCGCTGAGGCCCAGAGATTTTAATGAATATTTCAAGTATGCTCTGGAATATGGGAAGATCAATCAAAAGAACCATAAAAGGGAAACGTTGTCAGTGCGCACGGTCAGAAATTACCGTAATATACTTCACGTTGCATATAACGAAGCAATTATAGATGGTATTATAGACAAGAACCCATTAGATACTGTCGTGATCCACGGAAAAAAGAATCGGGAGTATAGTGAGGAATTTGCTTTTCTGACAGAAGAAGAAATATCGGACTGTCTGCACTTTATAAAGGAATATTATCCAAGGTTGACCGGAATTGCTTTTATGGGGGCTTATTATGGTCTGAGACGTTCTGAAATTCTGGGATTGGAGTGGTCAGCGATTGACTGGAATAAGGGGACGATAGCAATACAGCATACGGTTGTCCGCGTAACAACTATTACGGCGGAAGATGCAACCAAGACACTGGCAGGTGCCAGGGTGTTGAATCTTTTTGATACGGCCCGGAGTTGTTTATTACAGATTAAGCAACAGCAGGAGTGCAATAAAGCCTTTTATGGGAAAGAATATGCGAATCATAAGGGGTATGTGTTTACATGGGAGGACGGCAGACCGTATGACCCGAATTACATTTCCCATCTATTCACCAAAGCAATGAAAGAATATGGGAGACCGGAGATTACCTTGCATAAGTTACGCCATACCTGCTGTTCTCTGCTGATCAATAAGGGCTGGGATTTGAAGAAACTGCAGTATTGGCTCGGACATAGTGATGCATCTACAACACTCAACATCTATTCGCATTTTAATCGCAAGAGATTGAATGAGAGCCAGAACGATCTGAACAGTATTTCTGCAGCCGTATCGGACATCTTTTAGAAGTTTGTTAGAACAAGTGTTAGAACAGAGGGAATTTCCATGCAGAAAGGCCGCAGCATCACTCCGCCCGCAGACATAAAAAATACCGGAAATCCTTTTAAAATAAAGGATTCCGGCACCCCTGCCAAGGAGTCGAAGTGACAGGATTTGAACCTG
>DPJQ01000029.1:5968-30681 GCA_003542935.1 Lachnospiraceae bacterium
ACAGGATTTGAACCTGCGACCTCTGCGTCCCGAACGCAGCGCTCTACCAAGCTGAGCCACACTTCGATAACCGCCTGCTCTCTGCAAGCAAGAATCATTATATCTGTACTCCAGCATTTTGTCAATAAAAAAATCAAATATTCGGCGAAAATTTGTAACAGTTCGGTCTTCGGCAGAACTGTTACTGAATCTCAGCCTGAAATTTCGGCCTGCCCAGTGAAAATCATTTTGCTGCGCAGGCGGGCCAGAGGATTTCCCGGCCCGCAATTTAATAGTTATGCCGATAGCCCAAACTGCGGACGATTTTCTTACAGCGTCTCCACAAACCGCAGGAAGGCCTTTCTCCCTTCGGCATCACAGGAGAACACGCCGGCGTCCTCCAGCACATGGACAAACACCCGGCCGATCTCTTTTTTCAGGATATCCACGACCGTATCTTCGTTGACTGTCTCATATCGCGGTAAAAATTCCTCTACCCAGGGAATGTGCTTCTCCAATTCCGGATAGTCTGCCATAGATTTTCCCTCCAGAATACAGGTTTTCAGAAGCTCCATCTCACTCTTTAAACGGGAGGGCAGCACGGCCAGGCCCATGACTTCGATGAGGCCGATGTTTTCCTTCTTTATATGATGCCACTGGGCATGGGGGTGATAGACGCCCAGGGGATGCTCATCGGTGGTAATATTGTTGCGCAGCGCCAGATCCAGCTCGAAAAGGCCGTCCCGCTTCCGGGCGATGGGCGTGATCGTGTTGTGGGGCGTCCCGTCGGTCTCGGCGAAGATAAACGCCGATTCATCTGTATACCCCCTCCAGGCCGTCAGGATATGGTCGGCCAGGTCGATCAGCCGTTTCTCGTCCTGATGGCGGATACGGATCACCGACAGAGGCCATTTCACGATGCCGGTCTCCACGTCCTCATAGCCGGGGACCGTAAAGCGGATCTCGACGGGTGCTTTTTCCATGGCAAAGGTGTAGTGGCCGCCCTGGAAATGGTCATGGCTTAAGATCGAGCCGCCCACGATGGGCAGGTCGGCATTGGAGCCCAGGAAATAGTGGGGGAACAGCTTGACGAAATCGAACAGCTTCACAAAAGTGGCCCGCTCGATTTTCATCGGCACATGTTCCCGGTTAAATACGATACAGTGCTCGTTGTAGTACACATAGGGCGAGTACTGGAACCCCCAGGGGGAATCATTCACGGTGATCGGGATGATCCGGTGGTTTTCCCTGGCGGGATGATTCACCCGGCCGGCATACCCCTCATTTTCCGCGCAGAGCTGGCATTTCGGGTAAGTGCCGGACTTGGCCAGACGGGCCGCGGCGATGGCTTTCGGATCCTTCTCCGGTTTGGAGAGGTTGATGGTGATGTCGATCTCGCCGTAATCGCTGTCTACCTTCCAGCGCATGTCTTTGGCGATGCGGTAGCGGCGGATATAGTCGCTGTCCTGGCTGAACTTGTAGAAATATTCCGTTGCGGCTTTGGGAGAAACGATATACTGCTCCTGGAAGGCCTGCTGCACCTGGGCGGGGCGGGGCAGCAGGCAGTTCATAAGTTTCGTGTCTAAGAGATCCCGATAGACGACGCTGTCCTCGATGATCCCCCGGCTGACGGCCTCGTCCAGAAGGCTTTTTAAAATTTCCTCCAGGGGCTGTTCTTCCAGTGGGCCTTCCGGCTCCTGGTAATCATCCTCGCCGAAAACCTCCAGCAGCAGGTTAGTCGTATAGATTTTCTCACAGGCCGGTGTCAGTCCCCGGCGGATGCCGTAGTCTACCAGCCTGGCAATGGATTCGTTTAACATGGATATGTCCTCCTTGATGGCAGAGGGGCAGCCGCCCGGCAGGAGCGGACGGCTGTCCGTCAATATTTATGGTCAGTCCAGCCTGTGGGCACCGTCGCCGATGTCCACCACGTAAAACTCGGCCTCATGTCCGGTAGATTCCTTATAAGCGGCGCCCAGTGAGGAGACGAAATGTTCCACGGCATCATTTTTTACGATGCTGACGGTACAGCCGCCGAAGCCGCCGCCGGTCATACGGGAACCCAGGACGCCCGGTGTATTCCAGGCCAGATCCACCAGCAGGTCGATCTCCGGGCAGGATATCTCGTAATCGTCCCGCATGGACACATGGGACTCGTTCATCAGACGGCCGAATTCTTCCACGTCGTGGCGGTTCAGCGCTTCTACGGCCCGGATCGTGCGCTGGTTCTCATAGACCGCATGTTTTCCGCGCCTCCGGCAGACCGGATCCGCGATATGGCTGCAGTTGGCGTCGAATTCGGCTTCCGTCAGATCCCCCAGGGTCTGGATATCCAATACGGCCTGCAGATCCTTCAGCGCCGTCTCGCTCTCCCTCCGGCGGTCATTGTAGGCGGAGGTGACCAGGCTGTGCTTTACCTTGCTGTTGGTGATGACGATGCGGGCATCCTTCAAGGCCACTGAGGCGTAAGTGTATTCCAGAGTGGCAGTATCCAGGAAAATGGCGCAGTCCTTTTTGCCCATAGCCGAGGCAAACTGATCCATGATGCCGCAGTTCATGCCGTTATACTGGTTCTCGGCGTACTGGCCGGTCAGGGCCAGATCCTGCATGGACAGATCGTCAAAACCGAAGGTATCCCGTACCATCAGGCCGGTCAGCACCTCCAGGGAGGCGGAGGAGGACAGGCCCGAGCCGTTTGGGATATTCCCGTAGATCAGCATGTCAAGCCCGCAGGGCAGCGAATGGCCCTTCTGTTCAATGGCCCAGATCACGCCCTTGGGATAGTTGGTCCAGCCGGCCTTTTTGTCGGGAACCAGATCATCAAGGGAGGTCTTCACAACACCCATGTCCGGGAAATTCATGGAGTAAAAGCGCAGTTTTCTGTCATTCCGTTTCTGCACTGCGCCATAGGTGCCGATGGTCAGTGCACAGGGAAATACGTGGCCGCCGTTGTAGTCTGTATGCTCCCCGATCAGATTGACACGTCCGGGTGCGAAATAGACGGGCGGCAGGGCCTGGGAGGCAAAGGTTTCCTGAAAAATAGTCTGTAACTCTTTGGAAGTCATGGCATATTCCTTTCTGTTTTTATTTACATCCAACGAAATATCAGTATAATGAGAGTATATAGGGCTTAAGTAGCTCAAACAACAATTATATTGAATAATAACCATACAATATTGAGAAAAATATTTGTCCGGCCTGTTTGGCTTGTTATAAGAAAGCGGAGGGATGGCTATGGCGGCGCAGATACGTACCGACCGGGATAAAAAAGAATTGAAGGAGCACGGCAGCTATGCTTTTCCGGTGATGGTCAGCGAAGAGAGGCTGTCTGTTTATGGAGGCTCCTTTCTCTGGCACTGGCATCCGGAGATTGAGCTGACTATTGTGCTGGAGGGGGAGATCTTATATCAGGTCAATGAGGAGACCTGGCATCTAAAGCCGGGCCAGGGATTGTTCTGCAACAGCAATGCCCTGCATACCGGCCGCATGGCGGATGCCGGGGACTGCCGCTATATTTCCGTTACTTTCGACACGAAGGTGCTCTACGGTTACAGTGCCAGCCTGCTTTACACCAAATACATTCATCCGGTGATACGCGACACCGCCCTTTCTGCGTTTTCCCTGGAGCCGGACGGCGGGTGGCAGCAGAGAATCCTGGATCATCTGTCCGGGATATGGGCCGCCAGTCAGGAAAAGAGTGATACCGTGGAACTGGAGATCCAGTTGTCTTTGATGCAGATCTGGCTGGATATCTACCGTCATGCCGGTTGCGGAGAAAATGCCGGGGAGCTCATTCCTGACCGCAGCCAGGAGCGGATCCGCACGATCCTTCGCTTTATCCAGGAACACTATGAAGAGAAGATTACACTGGATCAGATCGCTGGTCAGGTCAATATCTGTAAAAGTGAGTGCTGCCGTTTTTTTAAAAAATACATGCAGGTGACCATGTTTGATTATCTGCTGGCCTACCGGATTGACCAGAGCCTGCCGCTGCTGGCCGGAAGCGACTGGGAGATCACCGAGGTGGCAGGCCGCTGCGGCTTTGCAAATCCCTGTTACTATACCCGGGTATTTAAGAGGAGCAAGGGATGTACACCGATGGAATTTCGCAGGAAAAGCCGGGAAAAGACGTAAAAACAGCAGACCGGACGGGCCGGACTGCTATTGTGTGAAACATAGTCAGAGATTTTTCCTGATGGTAGACAGGCAGTTGTGCAGCGGTTTGAATAAAACCAGGCACAGGACAAAGTTTGCTCCGCAGTGTACCAGATCATAGGGAATGCCGGATACCCACCAGGTAAAGGCCATGGACCATCCCCCGATGAAAAAGTAGGGAATGGCACAGAGCGCTCCGAAAAACAGCCCAAAGACGCCGGAGAGCATCGCGTAGGGCAGGGGTGTATCATGTTTCCGCAGGCGCCAGGCCAGAAAGGAGAGCAGCGGCCAGGCGTAGAGATACATGATCCACCACAGGCCGAAGCCGTACAGACAGCCTTCCAGAAAAATAAAGGTAAAGATGGCGTAGACGGTCTTTCGGCCAAAAGCCAGGGTATAGAGGATAATGAAAAGAGACACGACCTCCACATTGGGCAGAAAAGTCATGGCGATCTTGCCGGCCTCCAGGGTGGCGGTCATAACCCCGATCAGAGCGATATCCTTGATGGTCAGCGTGTTATTGTGCGATTTCATATTTTAACATGTAAGCGTCTCCGTCGGCGACGGGCTGGCTGTCTGCGCTGTTGGTGCCGTACTCTCCGTTCACATAAAGGCTCCAGTAGGCTCCGTCTGTGTCATAATCGGCTGTGAGCCCGTTTACGGTTTCGATATAGAGGCCATAGGTACCCGCGGTGCCCTGCACATCCAGGCCGTCGATCTCATCAAATACTTCTCCCAGATATTCTTTGTCCGTGCGGGTTTCATAAGAGGTTTCTTTGCCTTGGTCATCTACTACTGTGAGGGTGATTGCTTTGGTTCCGGTCCGAGTTTTGGGCCGGAAGTTCATGTAGACTACCCCAAAGACAGCTATCACCGCGATCAGGGCCACGGCGCCCAGCAGCAGTTTTTTGTTATTTTTTCCTTTTGTTCCTTCATTCATGGATGTTCTTTCCTTCTTTCTTGTGGAATAGATCCAGTGTAGCACAAAGAGGAAGGCGAATCAATTATTACTGTTCACTCCGTGACTCGGGTGTGAAAAATACCAATCAATCCAGCGGAAAGCGTTTTTTTGCGCCATCATATTGGAATGCGTGAAAAAATGTGTTATGATCTGAAAGACGGGAAGGTGAAATAAAAGTGGAAAATAATACTTTGATGAAAACGCAGATTGACCGGCCATTGGCGGATTATTTACAGACGCAGATAAACGGCCGGGAGAATTTGGGGGATGAGATTCCGGTGGAAGTCTATCGGCTGATGGAGTATTCCCTTCGTGAAGAACTGGGCGAGCAGCTTGGCAGAGGGGGGCAGATCCGTATATTCCGGAATGCGGGGTATCGGGCCGGTAAATATTTTGCCGGAAAGGATCTGGATCTGTCGCTGCCTTTTCCGGAGTTTACGGCCCAGCTGCAAAAGAAGTTGGAAAATCTCAGGATGGGAGTGCTTCGGATTGAGAGGATGGATGAGGATACCGGGAAAATCATCCTGACGGTGTCGGAGGATGCGGATTGTTCCGGCCTTCCGATACTGGGAGAAACTGTCTGCAATTATGAAGAGGGATTTATTTCCGGAGTCCTCACTGTCTATACGGGAAAGCCTTATACCGCCATAGAGATTGACTGTTGGGCTACGGGAGACCGTGTCTGCCGTTTTCAGGCGGAGGTAAAGGATTCTTTTGGTGACAGTGAGCCTGGCGAACCCTGTCGGGAGCTGAAGTATGATTTCCAGTCCTTGAAGAAAGAAGTGGAGGAGCTGATCGCTTACTCGGCGGAGCTTTCCAAAGGGAATCTGTCGGTGGATTTCCCGAGTAAGGATAATCATCTGTGTGAAAATCTGAAAAATCTCCATGCGAACCTGAACCATCTGGCCTGGCAGGCCCAACAAGTGGCCAGGGGGGATTACTCCCAGCAGGTGGCTTATCTGGGGGATTTTTCCGCGGCTTTTAATGAGATGACGAAACAGTTAAAAGAACGGGAGGCCCAGCTCAGGGGCGAAGCGCTCAAAGCTAAAAACCGTGTGGAGGCTATTGAGAGCTACAACGAGCTCATGGTGGCAATGCTCAGCAAACGGGAGGAATGGCTCCTCGTGGTGGACAGGGATACGAAAGAGATCCTGTACTGCAATAAAAGGGAAGAGAAGGGAATGGCGGATGAGCAGATCTGTGCTACCTGCAAAAAGCGTCTGCCTTTTCATCGGGAACTGATCAAGTGGAACAGTGACGAGCAGTACAAGGTGTGGGAGCTGGCCGGGGAGGCCGATACCTATTACCGTATTACCTCTTTCCCCATTGAGTGGAAAGAACATGCCTCCTATGTGCATATTATTGTAGATATCACGGACGAAAAGCAGACGGCCCATACTCTGGCCAGCAAAGCCTATCATGATGCGGGAACCGGCATCAGAAACAGGCTGTTTTTTGAGGAATATATGGAGAAGATCCTCCGCGAGGGGCAGGATACCACGCTGTGCTATCTGGATTTGGACGGCCTCAAATATGTGAATGATACTTATGGGCATCTGGAGGGTGACACCTATATCCAGAATTTTGTGGAGCTGATCAAGGCCAATTTCCGCAGTGAGGATACTTTTGCGCGGATTGGCGGGGACGAATTCTGTCTGGTACTTTCCGGCAGTATTAAAGAGCTGATCGAAAGGAAAATGGCGGAAATTTTAAAAGAATTTCAGAAGGGCGGGTTTGCGGAATACCGGTGCAGTTTCAGCTATGGCGTTGTGGGCATTGACGGCAGAAACAATACGCTCTCCTACGACGAGATCCTCAAGGAAGCAGATGAGATCATGTATGAGTGCAAGCGCAGGAATAAAGAGCAGTATCCGGAGCTGATGCGGTGAGGGTTTTTTCACAGGGGCCGGCAGTGCGGGGAAGGCCGAACTGTCGGCTGATCAGTCCGCGCATATCTTCGGGAACAGGTGCCTCCACCAGGAGTTCTTTTCCCGTAAAGGGATGCAAAAAGTGTATGGACCGGGCGTGCAGGGCTGTCCGGTTCATTTCCGCTTGAGATCCGTTTCCGTACATGGGATCACCGATAAGCGGGCAGCCGATGGATGCCATGTGTACCCGGATCTGATGAGTTCGGCCGGTCTCCAGACGCAGCCCAAGCAGCGCACAGTTTCCTTGAGCTTCTATAGTTTCATAATGAGTGACGGCCCGTTTTCCTTTCGGCGCCGTACACATTCGGTTTCGAAGGCGGATATCCTGTACTAAAGGTGTATGGATCTGTCCGCTGGCCGGATCCGGGACATTTTCCGCGACGGCCAGGTAGCTTTTGAAAAATATTCCCGTTTCCCTCTGCCGCTCCAAACGGGTGGCTGCGGCCCGGTTTTTGGCCGCCAGCAATACGCCGGAGGTGTCTTTATCCAGTCTCCCCAGGATACGGATTACCGAGCTCTGCCCCTTGCTTTGCAGATAGAAGGACAGGCGGTTAGCCATAGTATCGGAATCCTTTTTTCCTGTCGGGTGGACAGAGATACCGGCGGGTTTGTCTATTATGATCACGTCTTCATCTTCGTAGAGCACGGCGATATCTTTTACTGAGATTCGCAACGATTTGGAAAATTCGTCTCTGCCTTCCAACAGCACTTCCACCAGATCTCCGGATTCTAAAAAAGCGCTGATGCGTCTGCGCTCTCCGTTCACGCAGATCCCCTTTTCACGAAACTTTGCCCGGCTGATCTCATTTTTTGTCAGGTGGAGCCTGTTTTTTAAGAAATGCTCCAGACGGATCCCGGCATCCGCCTCTGACACCCTGCCGTTGATTTTCTTTTCCAATCTTTTCCCCCTTGAAATAAAATATACAGTATTTATTTTTGCTGACAGGAAAAAGTATATCGGAATTTCAGGCGGCGGTCAACGGCGGTTTCTTTTTGTGTTTGCGACACAAATATAACTGTAGTATTTGGGTTTTGACCATATTTACAGAAAATTTTGTGAATTATATAATAATCACAGAAAACGGGAAAGGTAAACCACAGATTTATCTGTATTTATCTGCCTCGTTTCGGCCGTAAGAACGGCCTGCCATAGAGAACTCAATGCGCGCAGGGTGATCGGGTCATGGAAAGCAAAAACCATAAAAAATCATGGAGAAAAAAGGGGGAACTGGATCATGACATCAAGAGAACGCGTGATGACAGCTTTAAACCATAAAGAACCGGACCGTATACCGCTGGATCTGGGCTCGGGACACGCCTGTAAATTTACAAAATATTTTTACCTGAAACTTCTGGATTATTTTGGGATCACCGATGAACAGGATCGGCTGGAAATCTGCCAGAAACCGTATCAGCTGGTCTACGCTTCCGATAAAGTGATGGATCTGCTCAAATGTGATGTCCGGAATGCCAGGGTAAAATATCTGCCGAATCCGGATTTCACCAGTCCGTATATTCAAGAGTGGAGCGATGAGCAGTATTCCTACTACACCAACGATTTCGGCACCACCTATCGTATGCCTTTTAAGAATTCCCTGTATTATGACAACTGCGGAACGATTCTCGGGGATGCGGAGGACGAGGAAGACGACGCCAAATTTGTATGGCCCTGTCCGAGTAAAGTGGATCCGGCCTGCCGCAAGGAACTGGAAGATTATCTGGAAAAAGGTTTTCTGACCACGACCTGCCAGGTGTTCGGCAACGGTTTCCTTCAGACCGGTCCCCTGGTTTATGGCTATGAGCACTGGCTGATGCTGCTGGTTTCGGAACCGGAGCGGTGCGAGGCTTTTATCGAGACTCTTTACAACAAAAAGATCGAGTGGTACACCAATATGTTTGAAGTCTACGACGGCGTGCTGGACGTGACCGCGGAGGCCGACGACTTTGGCGTACAGCTGGGACTGTTCTGCTCCCCGACGGTTTTGCGGGAGATGATCTTCCCCTATCATAAAAAGCTGAATGATTTCATCAAGAAATCCCAGCCGGGCATTAAGACGACCCTGCATACCTGCGGTTCCGTCTACGATGTGATTCCGGATATTATCGCTTCCGGCTATGATTGTCTGAATCCCGTCCAGATTGCGGCGGCGAAGATGGATGCGGCAACGTTGAAAAAAGAATTCGGCAAAGATATTGTATTTTGGGGCGGCGGAATCAACACCCAGGCCACCCTGCCCAACGGGACTCCGGAGCAATGTCGTGAGGAGACCAAACGGCTTATAGATACCTTTGCGCCCGGCGGCGGATTCGTATTCTCGCCGGTACATAATATCCAGGACGACGTTCCCATTGAGAATTTCATGGCTATGTGGGAGACTTTCCAGGACAATTGTAAATATTGATCGGGGAAAGGAATAGAGCCATAGAGCGTGTGTGCTTGGGGCGTGCGGGTGGGATATGCCTGCATGCCCCGGAACAGGAGGGAAAAGATGGAGAAAAACAGTAACAACATATCCGGGAGGCTGGAGAGGCTTCCCGCGTGTTCCGTACAATGGAAACAGTGGCTGTGCCATGAGATTTGCTGGATATTGGGATCCGTGGGCCTGGGTACCACCACATTTTGTCTGACCAATATCGCCTCGGAGTACGGATTTGATGCCACTACAAAAGGCCTGGTGGCTACAGTAGTTTATATCGGCATGTTCCTGGGAGCCACCATATCCGGACTGTTAGCGGATAAGATCGGGCGTAAGAAAATGCTGATCACGGCAATCTGTCTGTGGTCGGCTACCAGCCTGTTGATCGCCCTTACCAACAGTGTAACATTATTCTGGCCGCTGCGGCTGGTTCTTGGGTTCGGTATGGGCGCGCACTATCCCTGTACCCAGTCCATGCTGGCGGAACTGTTTCCGGCGAAAACCCGCGGCCGCTGTATCTGCCTTCTGGAGGGCGGTTATCCGCTGGCCTGTATTCTGGCCGGTATCTATGGCTGGGGCCTGCAGATGTATTTCCCCTGGCGTTCGGTATTTCTGGTTCAGGGTATCGGCGGCCTGTGCGTATTCATCGTGATCTTCCTGATTCCGGAATCTGCCAGATGGCATGAGATGAAAGGAAATATGGCTGAGGCGAACCGCATCGTGGGCGTTTATGAGCAGCGGGTGAAGGAATGTACCGGCAAAGAGCTGGCGCCCATACCGGATCCGATCACAGAAGTGGCTGATAATACAGGCAAGTCGAAATTTGCTCAGTTATTTGAATCAAGGGAGCAGGCCCAGAAGACCCTGACCATGTGGATCCTGTGGTTTTGCGTACTGTTCGGCCATTACGGCCTAAACACCTGGATCTCCGATCTCCTTGTGGGGAAAGGGTTCGATGTGGTTAAATCCAACGGTTTTGTGATCCTGATGTACTTGCCGGCTATTCCGGGTTATCTGATCGCCACCTATCTGGTGGAGATCGTTGGACGTAAAAAGATGATCTTTTCCTATCTGATCCTGGCGGCAGTATTTTCTTATATGTATGGCGATGCTTCGAGTATGGCTCAGATCATTATCTTTGGCGGGCTTCTGCAGATGTTCAGTTTCGGAATCTGGTCATTGATCTATACCTACGCGTCGGAGGTGTTCCCGACCCGTATCCGTGGTATCGGCACGGGCACGACATCCTCAGCGGGGCGTATGGCTTCCCTGATTGCGCCGACATTATTCGGAGCAATGATGCAGGCGGAAATGCCGCAGATCTATATCTTCGTGCTGGCATCAGTAGTATTTGTGATCGGCGCGGTGTCTACTTTGGTCTTCGGCACAGAGACAAAGGGCAGGAGTGTGGAGGATATTAATCGGTAACGGGCAGTTTGTAGAAGCTGCCATTGAAACAGAGGTATTTTCATAAAGCGGGGTGATTATGTGGATGATCAATATAAAATCATGGATGGCATAAAAGAATTTCCGAAACATGTACATATCAAAAGTGTGACCCAGGGACTCGTAACGGGCATTGCCGGCTGGTGTTTTGCCTTGCTGCTCTACGCATATGGTAATGACTGCGGGTGGTCCAGAGAGACAGTGGTTTCCTGGATCTTCATTTGCTGGGGGCTGGGATGTCTGAACGGGCTGATCCTCTCCCTGAAATATAAAACGCCGATACCCGGTGCCTGGTCCATTTCCGGCGCAGCCATCGCCGTATCCGGAGTGTCTGCCGGGCTCACGCTGCCTCAGTTATGTACAGGATACCTGCTGTCCGGCTTGATCGTCTTTCTCCTGGGGATAAGCGGGATCGTCAGCAGGGTTATGAAATTTATCCCCATGCCTATCGTCATGGGGATGACGGCGGGATGTCTCTTCAAATTCGGGACAAACATCGTACTGTATATTTTCAACTGGTCCTCGGATCTCTCGGTAATGACGAACATCCAGCTGCTCATCATTGCCCTGTTGTCCATCGGAGCGTGGGTGGTGTTTACAAGGCTGAAGATCCCGGCCATTCCGCCGGTGCTGGCGGCACTTTTTGTGGTAGTGGCCGGGGTGCTGATCTGTGGTCTCTATGATACCAGTGCGCTGGCGGGGCTGAAATGGAGCGGTCCCCGGTTTGTCGGTTATTCCTTTAGAGATCTGGGGAAAGTATTCATTTCCATTACGATACCGCTGACTCTGCTGGTCATCGGGGCGGAGAATACCCAGGCCGTGGGGGTTCTGCAGGGACAGGGCTATGAGGTTCCGGTAAAAGCCATGACCGTGATGTCGGGAATCGGCGGTGTGCTGGCATCCCTTTTTGGAGGCCATAATGCCAATATTGCCGGGCCGATGACCGCCATGACGGCGTCCCCGGAGTCCGGCCCTAAGGAAGATCGTTATGCAGCGGCTGTCATCTGTATGGCCTTTACTTCCCTTGTGGCGATTTTTGCCAGTATAGTCGTGCCTTTTTTGGACACGCTGCCTATTAACCTGATCTATATTATCGGAGGGCTGTCCCTGATCGGCGTGATCCGCAGTTCGCTGCAGGACGCTTTCCGCTCAGAGCGGTTCCAGCTCTCGGCAGTCATCGCTTTTATTGTCGCGTTATCGCAGATTTCTTTTTTAGGCATAGGTTCGGCCTTTTGGTCGTTGTTGATTGGTGTTATTATAGCGGCAGTAGTTGAAACGGAGGACTTGAAAGAAAACCGCCGCTGATGAGGTGGATTTTCGTGCTTTTTACGCGTTGGGTATTTTTTGAGAAGGCCGTTTTTGCGGCCTTCTCTGTTTTGGGAGGGGCTTGTATGATATCTCAGATGTTTGCCAGTAAATTCATTGAAAACAGCCGCCAGTATAATGATTATAATTTCATCATCATCAATATAGATGGGATCATCATCGCCGCGACAGAAAAGGACAGGATTGGTAATTTCCATGAGGCATCCTATCGGATGATGGTAAATAAGGAAAAGATAGCAATCGTGGAGGTGGAGGATATTCCCCGGTATGTGGGGGTGAAATGCGGCGTGGATATGCCGATTCTGTACAAACATGAAGCGGTGGGCGCCATCGGGATCACGGGTATCCCCGCGGAAGTGAAGGATGTGCTCTCCATGGCCAGAATGAGTATCGAGACCATGCTGGAGTATGAATTTTACAAAGATGATCTGGCCCGCAAGCGGGGGAACAGGAAACGATTTTGGGAAATGCTGATCGACGGCGACAAACGCCATGCGGACGAGCTGATCCGCTATACCATTGAAAACGGCTACGAGCCCCATCGGTACAGGGTGGCCATTCTGATCGAGATTAAAGATCGGAAGCTGTCTTTCTCATCCTTTGCCGATATACTCTGTGCCTCCGGGCTTTTGAACCGGGAGGATATACTTCTCCATGTGGAGGAGAAGGGATATATCATATTCCGGGATATACCCGGGAAAGAAGAGAATCTGTTCCGGGATTACAAAAATATTATCCATATTTTTCTGGTGACGCTGTCCGTTTATTTTCAGCAGATGGGCATTTCCTTCAAGGCATATATCGGTAGTATCCAAAACCGGATGGAAAACTATTTCTATTCTTATCGGCATTGCCGCTGGATGCAGAAGAGGAATCTCCATCGGGAATTTTTTTATGACTATCTGCAGGACTATATCTACGATACCATGCCGCAGACAATCATCGACGGGATCTTTAACGTGGTGGATCCCCTCATGGACAGGGGGATGCGGGACAACTATCTTTCCCTGATGCGGACGCTGATGGATAATAATTACAATATGAACGACGCCAGCGCATCGCTGTATATCCATAAAAATACATTCAATTTTCGCTTTAATAAAATCAAGGAACATTTCTGCATCTCCCCCATGCAGAACGACAGGGACCGCAAATTTGCCGAGATCCTGTACTATTATCTGGAGCGGGATGAGGCGCAGAAAAAGAGCGGAACCTGACGGAGAGATGTGCATACTCCGGGTTACACATATTTTTCTATGACGCAGGAATGGCGCTTTGTCTTTTCACTGGTCTCCGTATCTACTTCAATGGGTTCGCCGCTGATTAATTTGGCGATATCATCCTGTAGTCCCTCCACATCCAGATCAATATAAGCCAGAAGCGCTTCGGCGGCGGAGGTTTTTTCCAGTAAGACTTAAATTTTCCGCTGCTGGAGGGGGAAATAGAAGATTACAGTTTCCCCGAGGTCAACGTTCCTTTCGCCAAAGAAGTGGTGCAGCAGCTTCTGGACGATACGGAGGGGCGGTTTCGGATGTTCAGCATCACAATGGGATATTTCGAACGTCTGTGGAGTTTGTTTTCTATGGAGGAAGCTCTGGCAAACATGATCACCGATGAAAAGCTGACCATGGAAGTGCTGGACAAGGTGGAAGAGCATCACCACAGGCTGCTGGACACAGTTCTGGATTACGATTATGAGGCTGTCTATTTCGGCGACGACTGGGGTCAGCAGAAGGGATTGATCATAGGGCCGAATCTGTGGCGCAAACTGATCAAGTCGGGCGTGGATGTGTACAATACGGTGCAGCCGGAGATCCCGGTGGAATACTGTGTTTCGAAATACAGGGGGGATAAAGACACCTTCACGGTGGATCTGTATGTTTAGCATTGGGATATCATGTATGCGGAAAAGAGGGAGGAGTTTTTGCGGAGTTATTTATCTCCATAGTGTCCTCGACAATGTGCGATATAGAGCCGCCCGTTATCCATGTGGTACACGAGGCGGTCTTTATCGTTGATGCCAGGCATCATCAGACCATATTTTTTCACTCATCTTCCACCTCGATAAGTTCGTGCATGGTGCCTTTTCCGGCTTTTAATTCCTGTACGGATTTGTTCACATAGGCCATGTTGGCCTCCGAGAAAAACGGGTCAGAAGCCTGGGCGATCTCAAACGGGATGCGGTTCTCGCGTAAAACTGCTTTTACAAACAGATTAATCGCGGTAGATGTATTTAGTCCGACATTGGAACAGAAGGTGTCAAAGCTGGCCTTGTCTTTTTCGTCTACCCGTGCGGTCAGGGTTGCCAGTGCCATAGAGGGATCTCCTTTCAAATTAAAATTGTAATCATTATAGCACTATTGTGTGCTGATAACAAGCTTGTGATAATCGAAACTCTTTTTGCTGATCTTTATCTCATCTTCACCAAATGGACACAGGAACATGATATATATAGACAGGTCATCCTGCAATTGACGGATGCGGGAAAAAAGTTTAGAATATAGTCGTTTTTAATATGAACAAACTGTTGGCAGGAGATGAGTGATTGGAAACGATAGATAAGAAGTGGGAAGACAGCCGTGGGCTGTCGGAGGAGATACGGGCAGACCTCGCGGACGGCGAAACTGTGTCGGACAGTGAGATAGAGGCCCCTGCTGTTTCTCAGATGGAGGCGGCAGAAGTAAAAAAGGAGAGGCGGCTTACACGCATCCGCCGTTTCCTTGTGGATAAAGCCAAAAAAGCCCCGGCATGGGCAAAATATCTGTATACCCATAAAGGGCAGCTCCTTTTGACGCTGGTGGTTGCCCTGATGATCACGGCGGCTTTTGTGTGCGAAAAATTTCTGGCTCTGCAGGAAAAATTCGGAGAAGATTTTACCTCTCCCTTTGAGCTTGTCAAGGCGGCTGCCTGGGTGAAGGCCGACGGCGAAACATTCTCCGAGGCGTTGGAAAATTACATCTGGGGCAGTGTGTATCTGTTTCTGGCGGTGTATGTCTTTTTTTACTGGGTGGGCCGTATGGGGCTTTTTGTGCGCAGGGAAAAGGACGGCCGTCCGGCGGTATCCGTGTCCTGGCGGATCGTTATGGGGATTTTCGCGCTGGCTTTGTGGGGCAGAGTGCTGCAGATCCAGGAGGGGAAGCTTTTTGACATTCCTCTGGGCTATCTGTCCCGGGTGGAGCACGCTTATCCCCAGTGGTGTCTGGCCTGGCTGTCGGCCGGTCTGTGCCTGACAGACTGGACATTGGTGGCCCGGTGGTGCAAAAAGGCGGCCCGTGTCCACGGGTGGTTCATCAAATGTTTTTCCGTGGCGGTGTCGGCTTTTGCATGTTTTAGCATCGTGGAGCTCTCCTGTGAGAGCAAAATGCGAGTGCTTTTATCTATGGTCATATACTCCCTGCTGTACTGGGCGATCGTGATCTGCTTTTTCTATATTCTGTTCCGGCGGATGCGGACGGCCGCCACGATCGCATTGGCGTTGGCGGAGTTTATTGGCCTGGGCAATTACTGTGTCATGCAGTTTCGCGGTACATATGTGATGTCCGGGGATCTGACCGTCATCGGGACGGCCCTGGAGGTGGCGGGGAACTACAGGCTGGTCTTTGACAAATATTTTTTCATCCCCATCGGGGTGTTCCTGGCGGCCCTTGTGGCGGTGCGCCTTCTGAATCCCGGCGAGAGGCTTACCCGTGCGGACAGAAAAAAACTGCGGGAGATGAAAAAGGCGGTGAAGGAGCTGCCCAAAACGGCAGCCATGCGCCAGGCCCGGCGGGTACGCCTGGGCAGTACCGTGGTGGGGGAGATCTGCCTGATCGCTCTGACCGTGTGGGGACTGGAGAATGGATTCCTCTTCGGATATATCAAGGGAAATACCTGGAACTATACCAACGAGGTGGAGGATAACGGTTACCTGCCGTTTTTCCTGAGTAATATGATGGCCACCGGCAATGTGAAGCTGGAGGGCTATGATGTGGAGAGCGCCCGGGCGGCCCTTACGGCCGGAGCGCGGGAGTATGAGGCGAACCACGGTGAAACAAAAAAGGTGCAGGCGCCGAATATTATCGTGATCCAGAACGAGGCCTTTGCGGATCTGTCGGTGCTCTATGATTACGAGCTCAGCGAGGACTGTATGCCTTTCATCCACAGCCTCACCGAGAATACCCAGAAAGGCTATGTGAACGCCTCCGTCACCGGCGGGCCCACGGCCAACACGGAATTCGAATTCCTGAGCCGCTATTCCCTGGCCTACCTTCCCACGGGGACGATCCCCTATGCTCAGTATGTGAAGAGTCAGATGCCGTCCCTTCTGACGGTGCTGAAAAATCAGTCCACGCCTTACTACGCCATAGGCTACCATCCCTACCACGCCTCGGGCTACAACAGGGAGAGCGTCTACCAGGTGCTGGGCTTCGACGAGGCGGTGTTCTACGAGGATACCACGGGCATGAAACGTTTCCGCAAGCTTCTAAGCGACCGGGCGGATTATGAGGATGTGATCAAAATGTATGAGGAAAACGAGCGCCTCCGCGATCAGCCGTTTTTCATGTTCAATGTGACCATACAGAACCACAGTCCCTTTACATATTTAAATGATAAGATGGACCGCACCCTGGAAGTCAGTTCCTTCAAGGGCTCCGTGGGGATGAACAACTATTTTACCCTGCTCCGGGAATCGGACGAGGCGTTTAAAGAGCTGATCGAATATTTTTCGGATACGGATGATCCCACGATCATCCTGATGTACGGGGATCATCAGCCCTCCTGGGACGACGATTCCCAGAAAGTATGGGCGGATCACCTGATTCCCGACGACACCAACCAGCAGACGCTGAATAAGTATTATATCCCCTATGTCATGTGGGCAAATTTTGATATCGACGAGTATGACGGCCTGAAATACGGCGATAACGAGGGGGAACTGAACCGGATCTCCATGAATTACCTGTCGGCAAAGCTTCTTGAGGCGGCGGGGGTGGAACTCTCGGATTACGACAAATACCTGTTAAATCTCCACGAGACCATCCCGGCGGTGAACAGCAAGGGCTACTGGGAGCAGGACGGCACCTGGCACACCAATACGGACACCGGGGACTATGCCGGGATCCTTTTTGACTACAATCAGATCTGTTATAACCTGTTGTTTGACCGGAACAACCATCTCTGGGACGAGTGCGGCGGCCGGGCGCAGATTGAGTGAAATGTATACCCGCGAGCATAAAAGGAGCTGCCTGTTTCCAGGCGGCTCCCTTTTTCATATTTTGATGATTGCCTTGACCAGATCCGTTTTATTATGTACCGCTTCATCGAAAGCATCCTGGATATGGTCCAGGTCAAATTCGTGAGTGACGATCCGGCCGACATCGATGGCGCCTCCTGCCACGGCGGCGATGGCTTTGGGATAAACATTGCGGTAGCGGAATACGGTTTTGATCTCGGCTTCTTTATCCATGATCTGGGCGAAATTGAAGGAAATTTCTTCCTGGGCGGACAGGCCCACCAATGTGATCGTGCCGCCCCGCTTGACAAGAAAAGCGGTCTGGGCGATGGTGACGGGGGATCCTGCGGTTTCAAATACTTTATCTGCTCCCTGTCCGGCCGTAAGATGTTCGATTTCTTTAAAAACATCCGTCTTTCCGCTGTTGATCGTGTAGTCGGCTCCCAGTTCTTTTGCTTTTTTGAGCCGGGCGTCCACAAGATCTGCGACGATGACGGTTCCGGCCCCCCTGGCTTTGCAGGAAAGCATAGTCACCAGGCCGATGCAGCCGCACCCAAGGATAACGACCGTATCGCCGACCTGCACGTTTCCCTGTGCGGCGGCATGAAAACCGACGGACAGGGGTTCGATCAGGGCGCCTTCCTTTGTGCTCATGGTATCCGGAAGTTTAAAGCACATATTTTCCGGGTAAGCGATATATTCTTCATAGCATCCCTGAACCGGCGGGGTGGCCAGGAAGACGACATCCGGGCACAGGTTATATTTGCCGGATTTGCAGAATTCACATTCTCCGCAGGTGATACCCGGTTCCAGGGCCACGCGGTCACCCACCCGGAGGGAGGCGGTCTTTCCGCCGACTTTTACGACGGTGCCTGCGCACTCGTGGCCCAGCATAAAATCTTGTTGAAGATCAACTTTGAAAGGGCCGCAGGAACCGTGATGGAAATAGTGCACGTCCGAACCGCAGATGCCCACGTACTCCAGTTTTATCAGAACTTCCTTTTCTTCCGGCTCCCGGACAGGGATATCTTTGATGATTATATTGTCAATACCTCTCATAAATGCTGCTTTTTGTGTGTTCATGTCTTTTTCTCCTGTGTGTATCGTATAAAGTTCAAGGCCTGCTACTCAAGCTGCAGGGCATTTTTCTGATAGTTGCGTTGGATGACTGTGGTCATTGTGACACCGATGATCAAGAGGAATCCGGTGATAATCTGTGAAATATAGGAAGCCAGTCCCATCTGCGTCAGTCCGTTGACCAGCATGGCCATAAACAGGACGCCGACAAATGTACCGATCATATTGGTCTTTCCCGTTTTCAGCATTAACGCCCCCAAAAGGATTTTGGTAAAAGAATCAAGGAACAGAGTGGACCCGATGGTGGGCTGCCCGGAACTGACCATAAACATAATCAGGATGCCGCCGAAGCTCCCGAACAGGCCGGAAAGGGTAAATACTATTTTCTGGACCCTGCGGATTTTGATTCCTGCTGCCAGTGCCGCTTCTTTATTATCGCCTATGGCATAGACATACTGCCCGAACCGCGTTTTTTCCTGGACAAGCGCCAATACGGTAACGGCAATGGCAAATGCAAGAAAGACGACAGGGATTCCCAGGAATTTGTACCAGGTCAGACAGTAAAAGACGGCAGTGGTATCTTTGGTGATGGGGACGGTACGGCCCTGGGCGATCATATTTCCGAGGGCTTTGGCCACTCCGGATACGGCGATTGTTGTAATCATAGACGGGAGTTTTAAGTCCGCGATCAAAATCCCGTTCAGCAGCCCGAAAAGAGCCCCGCATATAAGGGTGAGCAAAACTGCCAGGTCAATTTGCAGGCCGTTTACTGCCAGAAAGGAACAGAAAACGCTGGAAAAGGCGGCGATTTCAGGGAACGACACATCCATTTCGTCCATGGCCAGAACCCATGTCACACCCAGGATAACAAATCCGTAAATACTCCCCTGCCTGAAAAATGTCATAATATTGGACGGGTTGGCAAAAGTACCGCCCAGCAAAACGGAAAATATGATAAAAACTATGACGGCAAGTATCAAAAGCGTATATTTCAGGGGATCCATTTTTTTAGCTGATTTTGTCTGCATTATGTGCACCTCCATTTGATTCAGTCTATATCCTGGTTTATGCGGACGCCTTGACGGTGCTGCCGGAATTGCCCTTCCGGTTGTTTAAAAGCGAAATGGGCAGCGAGAGAATCAGCAGGATACTCGTCGTAAGGTCAGAGTACCAGTATTTCAGATTCATGTGTGTGAATCCGTTGGATACGATCTGCAGCAGCAGCGCCCCCAGAAATGTACCGATTACGCCCGGTTTTTTGAATATGGCGGTTCCTATGGAAACGGCAGTATAGCAGGGCAGAAGCAGCGTCAGGGCAGTGGTTACTTCCGCGTTGCCGACAGATGCCGTATTGATTTCTCCGGCAAAAGCTCCCAGAAGAATGCAGATCACAAATGCTACGAGGACGACAAGGGAGACCCGTATTCCGGAATAATTGGCAGCTATTTTGTTTAAACCTGCGGAATAAAAGTATGTTCCGAATTTTGTATGTTCCAAAATAATATAAGCGATGATGTAAAATACAAGCATCAGGAAAGTGGGACAGGGAATCCCCAGGATGCTTCCGTCATTTAAAAAGCCGATGCCGGAAGAAGAAAAATTAGTGTAGATCCGGGAGCCGCCGCTCGGGAGATAGGCGCACCCGTAGCCGATGGTACCGATGGCTATGGCGATGATGATGTCCGGCAGTTTCAACACACCCACGGCAAATCCGGAACAAATGCCGAAAGCCAGCGCACATCCGAGACCGGCAAACACTGCCATGGGGGCCGGGAGGCCCTTAGCCAGAGAGAAACCCATCATCATGGCGGCGAAACAGGCAACCAGATAAAAGGAGATGTCCGTGTGGCCCACGATGACGACGAAGGATACGCCGAGGGCTGCTATGGCGACAATGGATACATGCCTTAAAATTCCGAGGATATTATTGACTGTGAGGAAACCGGAACCGAATATGCTAAATAAAATGATCAGGCCGACAAAAATGATGATAAACAATATTACGGGAAGTTCATCCTTCCATTTTGCTCCTTTATTCATAGATATCCTTTCCTTTCTCTTCTGATTTGAGGTTGCTTGCCGCCTGGACGAGGATCTCGTTTATGGTCGTATCGTCGGCTCTGGCGGTGAATGCGGCTTTGCCCTGATTCAGCACAAGGATTCTGTCGGACATACCGTATATTTCTTCTATATCGGATGAAATCAGCAGGACGACGGCCTCCTTTTGGATGAGATCCCGCATGATTTCGTAGATACTGTATCGGGCGCCTACGTCCACGCCGACTGTCGGTTCGGTAAAAATATAAACGTCGGCATCCGTGTACAGTCCTTTGCCCACAACAACCTTTTGCTGGTTACCGCCGGAAAGTTCCGCCACGTTCTTTTTTTCACTGGGAGTGGCGATGTGCAGCTGCTCGATCAGTTTTAGTGAATCTTTCTTTTTGCGTCCTTGATTGATTAGTCCCAGGGCTTTATAGCAGATTTTCTGCGTTTTGGAAAGGGACAGGTTCGTAGCGATATCCATGTTGCCCACATACCCTTCGGTTTTCCTGTCACCCGGCACCAGGAAGATGCCTTTTCGGATGGCTTCGGCAGGATGGCGGAAGTAAACCGGATTGCCGTTGAGACAGACGGTGCCTCCCGTTCTTTTTAACGCACCGAAAAGCAATTTTGAGAGCTCGTCAATGCCGGCGCCCACCAGTCCGTAAATTCCCAGGATCTCATGTTTCTTTACTTCAAAACTGACTTCCTGAACCCGGTTGTTAAAACTCAGCCTGTCTGCTTTCAGAACGACTTCGCCGTCTTGCCGGTCAGATTTCGGGGGATAGAGGTTGCTTAATTTTTTCCCCAGCATCATTTCCGCGATATAGGATGTGTCCAGCCCGCTCCCGATGCGGAGCGAAGTGATGTTTTTTCCGTCCCGGAGGATGGTCAGCTCATCGCAGGCTTCATTGACCTCATCCAGCCTGTGGGTGACAAAGATAATGGATACCTGCTGCTTTTTCAGCACGTTAATGACATCGAAAAGCATATTCTTTTCTTTCCTGGTCAATATGGAGGTGGGCTCATCCAGAATCAATACTCTGGGATTGTGGGACAGGGCATGTAATATGCTGATCAGCTCCCGTTCGACCGGTTTCATTTCGGATACGGATTTGGATACGTCGATGGGCATGTGGTAGTTTTCGGCCAGTTCCTGGGCTTTCTTTTTTAAGTCGGACCGGCTGAAACGGCCGAGCAGATGTTTTTTGGAGGCCTCGGCACCCAGAAAAACATTTTCGTATCCGGTAAATGTCTGGACGAGGTTGGGATGCTGATAAACGGTGGCTATGCCGTGATCGATGGCATCCTGTGTGCAGGTGATCTGGATTTCTTTTCCGTCAAGCAGGATCTGCCCGGAATCTTTGGTATATGCCCCGCACAGTATTTTCATCAGGGTGGATTTTCCGGCGCCGTTCATGCCGAGCAGCGCATGGGCCTCTCCCGGCCGGACCAGAAAACTCACGTCGGACAATGCCTGCATGGAAACAAACGATTTATTTATATTTCTCATTTCGAGACGCCATTCAGTCATAAATGTATTCTCCCGTTACTGTGATGAGCGGGTATTGATGATAAATACCCGCCCATGCGTATTTTAAATGTGACTGTTGTGTTTTGAGAATTAATGCTCAATGGTGGGGGAGATGGTCAGTCCCCATTTTTCCGCGTAGCCCGGGAGATCCCAGTTTTCCAGCGCTTCGCCGTCCTCCAAAAGGGAAGAAGCATTCTCCCGGCCTTCTTTTGTGAGGAGTACGTTCGGAGACCATACGCACTGGGGGATATCTTCTCCCTGCAGATACAGCATGGCGTTGTCCACCAGAGTTACTACCTGGTTGTAGAGCATCGGGCCGCCGGAGCACAGGAACTGGTCGCCGTCAAGGATCTGCTGGCAGGCCTCGGGCCCGCCGTCGGTCCCGGCAAAAAGGAGCTCGGTACGTCCGGCAGCTTTGGCGGCCTGGATACCTTCCAGGGCGCCGCCGTCCCATGCGGACCAGACAGCGTCCAGATCGCCGACATTCGGGCAGGCGGTGATCATATCGTCGACGGCCATACGGGGGGTAAATACGCCTGTGCTGTCCCAGAACCACTCCTGGACCACCTCAATGTCCGGATAGTTTTCCAGGGCAGCCAGAGCTCCCAGGTCTCTCTCATGCCAGTTGGCATTGGAATCAAGATAACACATACCCACTTTGCCTTTGCCGCCCATAGCTTCGGCCAGATAGGTCATGGTGGCGTATCCCTGGGAATAATTGTCTGTCCTGCACTGGCTGGTCAGTTTGTCTTCCAGCCCGGTGACGGATCCTTCATTACAGAAGACAGGGATGCCCGCGTCGATGACGTGCGAAACGGCTTCGGATATTCCGGTAGGATCTGCAGGATGGATAAATATTACATCGGGTTTCGTCTGGATGCAGGACTCGATCTGTTCGGACTGCACGACGGCATCGTATTTTGCATCCACCATAGTCACGTCCGTGAAACCATATTTTTCAACCATATCTTCGTAAGCCTGTTGGATTTTTATGCCGGCTTCGTTTTCCACCTCGCCGATGCAAATACAGACCTTCAGAGAAGAGGGGTCAAAATCGGCGTCTGCCGGGGCGCTTGCCTCAGCTCCCGATGATACGGCACTCTCCGGAGCGTCTGCGCTGCCGCTGTCTGCCTGGGAAGCTGCAGAACCTGAGCTGTTGTTGCCTGCCTGGGAAGCCGCAGAATTTGAACCGGCAGTGGAATCGGAATTGCTGCATCCGGTCATCAGACTTGCTGCCATCGTAAAACTCAATACAATACCTAACCATTTTCTTTTCATTTTGATTTCCTCCTTTGGATTTGTAATGTTTATGCGTCTTTAAATGCATCAAACAACGCTTTCACATTCTCGGCAGGTGTAGTGGCCTGGATGTTATGGATATGGGAAGCGAGCATCCCGCCGTTTTTGCTTAGGATGCGGGTGTTTTTGAGGGCTTCCTCATAGACTTCCTGCGGTGTGCCGGTGGCCATCGTTTTCTGCGGATTGGCGGTTCCGCCGCTGAATACCAGTTTATCTCCGAAATTGTCTTTCAGTTTCTGAGGGTCCATGCCTTTGGCGGAAATCTGCACGGGATTGAGGATATCCAGTCCGGTTTCGATAAACTCGGGACAGAAGTCATAAATGGCGCCGCAGGTATGGATCATGGTTTTCCATGAAGTGTGCTCATGGATCCAGTCCATGCAGGCTTTCAAATAAGGTTTATAAAATTCCCTGTAGCAATCCAGGGACATCAGCCCGCAGTTCTGTTCGCCAAAATCGGTTCCGCTGACATAGCAGATATCTACTTTGTCGCCCATTGCCTGATAGGCGAGTTCCAGTTCCTTGATGCAGACTTCTAATTGCATTTCAAAGGCTTCTTTTACATAGTCCGGTTCAAGGTAGGGAAGCGTCATCCAATCCTCGAAATTACGCACGCCGTGGGGATCTTCCAGCCATGGGGCGGGTACATGGAAGAAATCTCCGAAACCGCCGGTACCGAAATTCCAGATGATGGACTTATCTGTATTCTTATAATAATAGTCTGCCTGTTTTTCGAAGTAGCGGAGCGTGGATTCGGGATACACGGTATAGCAGTCGGCATAATCCACCCGGGCATTGTATTCATGGTCATCACCCAGGGGAATCTGGCGCTGCACGTGATCAAAATAGTAGCTTCCCTTCGGCATTCTCGCAGCGGGTTTTGACAGAGGATTGCTGTGGGAGAACAGATACAGTGTCCCGTCCTCACCCTCTGTGTAGGTGAAACCTTCGCCAACCAGGAATTCCTGCCCATGGATAGTGACGGGGCGCCAGTTGTCGTTGCTGTAGGCGACCAGAGATACCGGTTCAAAAATTCCCACAAAATCCCCTCCCATGGCGTCTACCAGATCCATGTCCACATCGGCCAGGAACATCAGGGGCTCGAACAGCCTCACCGGTTTTTCTTTCAGACCATATATTTTGCGTATGGCGTTGTAATTGAAAGCGCTGATACCTGTGACCATAGTGGCTCCGATGTCGATCGGCGGCCGATCTGTCTGCTGATGGTTTAACGCAGCTCTTACTCTTTCTCTTGAAGTCATAAGTTCATTTCCTTTCTTTTGTTTTAGTGTAACTCATTTTCTTGGTATGATTCAGGTTACAGTATCATAAAACATTT
>DPJQ01000028.1 GCA_003542935.1 Lachnospiraceae bacterium
GGTATTAGGCTATACCTGTGTCAATATCCCTTACGGAACTTTGTGCGGTGCGATGACGCAGAATATAGAGGAGCGGGCAAAAATCAACACATTCCGTTCCGTCAGCGCAATGATAGCCATCGGCATTATCAATATCATAACAGTGCCATTGATTGCGGCGCTTGGCGGGGGAAATGACAGGAGAGGCTATCTTTTGATTGCTGTTATCTATGGATGTATTTTTGCGGCATGCCATATCTTTTGTTTTGCAAAAACAAAAGAAGTTGTGGAAGTGCCGGAAAAAGAAAAAACGCCGCTGAAAGTACAGCTGTCTGCTGTTGCAAAAAACAGGCCATACATGATTGCGGTGGCAGGACAGTTCCTGTTCGGGGTGACACTTTATGGGAGGAATGCGGATGCACTCTATTATTTTACATATGTGGAGGGAAACCAGGCATTGTTCAGTACCTATTCCCTATTTATCATTATCCCTTCCATCATTGGAGCGGCCTGTTTCCCTCTGGTATTTAAGCTGACAAACAATAAAGGCCGCTCGGCTTCCATATTTGCGCTGCTTACGGGGATCAGCATGTTCTGCATGTACTTTTTTACGGTTGGGAAGTCACCCGTTCCGTTTTATCTGTTCTCATGTCTGGCACAGTTTTTCTTCTCAGGGTTTAATACGGCGATTTATGCGATTGTACCGGATTGTGTAGAATATGGCGAATGGAAAACAGGGCTTCGTAATGACGGTTTTCAATATGCTTTCATTTCTTTGGGAAATAAGATTGGAATGGCGATTGGAACTTCTGTACTGGCAGGTGTTTTGGGCAGCTTCGGATATGTGGCGAACCAGCAGCAGAATCCGGCAGTGCTGGCTGTGATCAAACATGCTTTCACTACAGTTCCCGGCGTGTTATGGATCGTAACAGCGGCAGTCTTATATTTTTACCGTCTGAATAAAAAAGTCTATAATAAGATTGTGCAGGAGATTCTGGAGAGAAAGGAGGGTGGCAAACATGTTTGATGTAGCTGCGTTGGGAGAATTGGTGGAACCAAAAACTGCAAAATCATTTGATATTTCGCTGAGTACTGTAGGTGAGGTAAAGGAATTTGTCAATGATATGAGCAAAATAGAAGGGAATGTATTCCTTTGTGTGGGGAAATATGTGATTGATGCAAAATCGATCATGGGAATTTTCAGTTCAGAGCTTTCAACGCCATTGCGGCTCGTAATTGAGAACTGGGAAGAAAAGTATGCGGCAGTTATTGAAAGATATTTGCATCAATAGAAAATGGAAGCGACATGGAAGCGACATGGAAGTGACATGGAAGTGACATGGAAGCGACATGGAAGTGACAGTTGTATATAGCCAGGTTAATGTGGAGTGATACATTGACCTGGATTTTTTATGCATAAAAAATTTTATCTCCAAATTCCTGTCTTTTTCTTTTCCAAATTCGTTATAGTAAATGAGAGCGTTTTCAAGGGAGGGGGGGCATGGACATGGATTTTCTGCTGGTGCAAAGGATGCGCCTGGGCGACGAAAAGGCACTGGAATCTTTTGTGAAAAAATATTATCCGCTCATACTGAAGTATTGCCGGACGCATATGGCTGACAGTGGCTATGCGGAGGACATGGCCCAGGAAACCTTCGCCCGTTTTTTTCAGACGCTGCCGGATTATCATCATTATGGAAAGGCGGCTAATTACCTGTATGCCATTGCGGCCAATGCATGCCGCGATTTTCACAGGAAAAACAGGGAGATCCCTGTGGAGGAATTGCCGGAAGAGGCAGATACGGAGGGGACAGGCTGGATATGCGGCTGGATATCCGGGCGGCGCTGCGAAGCCTGCCCGGAGAGATCCGGGAGGTGGCCGTTCTGTATTTCGTGCAGGAGCTGAAACAGAAGGATATTGCTAAAATACTGGATATCGGTCTGCCCCTGGTGAAATACCGGGTGGCGCGGGCCAGAAAAGAGCTGTCAGATTACCTGGGAAAGGAGAGGGTATGAAATTGAGAGATGAAAAAAAGCGGCGTGGTGACGGAATGGCCGGTAAAAACATAAGGATGGCCGGATTGTCTGGCACAGAGAAAAGGTACAGATGTGACAATAAGAAAACATGGGTGCATGGAAAAAAACTGTTGTCCGACAGGCAGCTCCGGAAGGTTTTTGGCGGCGACCAACGGAACGCGTACCGGGATGGGGGCTTGCAGGAAACAATAAGTCGGGCAAAGGAGGCGTTTGCGGAGTGTGAAGCCGCCGCATCTCTGTCATCGCTGGAATTTTTATGGCAGCAGGGGCGGTATATACGCAAGCGCTGGTGGGTGCTGCAGGCGGCTCTCCTGTTTCTTTTGGGGGGGATCCTGCAGTTTGCGGGGCAGAATATATATACGCAGCGGTGTATGGGGATCGCCGCCGCTCTGTTTGCCGTGCTGCTTCTGCCGGAGCTGTGGAAAAACAGGAATGCAGGGGCCATAGAAGTGGAGTGTGCGGCGTACTACTCTTTGCGGCAGATCTACGGGGCCAGAGTTCTCTTGTTTGGGATGGTGGATTTGCTTTTGGTGAGCGGGTTTGCTTTGGTTATGGTCACGTCGGGGGGGCTGCTATGGGAAGAGATGCTGATCCAGTTCCTGCTGCCCTTTGCAGTGTCCTGCTGCATCTGCTTTAAGTGCCTGTACAGCCGCCGGGGCGGATCGGAGGTGTTTGCCCTGTTTTTGTGTGCGTCGTGGACGGCGGTGTGGCTGGAGATCGTGCTGAAAGAAAACATGTATGACGCCGTATCCCGCCCTGTCTGGCTGGGGCTGCTGGCGTTGGCCGTTTTTTATCTGGGGTACTGTATTTACCGGGGACAAAGGGATTGCGGCAAAGGGTTGGACGGGGCTGCACATCAGATAATTGTCCGGTTTCCCTGAGGCGTTATGAAAAAAGAAAGGAGAACGAGCGTGGAATTAGCGGTTACGAAACTGACAAAACGATTTCAGGACATCACGGCGGTGGATCAGGTCTCCTGCCGGATGACGGCGGGGGTATATGGGCTTCTGGGCGTAAACGGCGCCGGGAAGACTACTTTGATGCGTATGCTGTGTACGCTGCTGCGTCCCACGGGCGGAACGATCACCTGGGAGGGAGAGGATATCTTTGCCATGGACGGGCGTTACCGGAAAATACTGGGCTATCTGCCCCAGGATTTTGGGTACTATCCTGATTTTTCAATCTGTGACTATTTGATGTATGTCGCTTCGATCAAGGGGCTGCGTCCGGTGACGGCGAAGAAGCGCACGGGGCAGCTGCTGGAACTGGTGGGGCTGTCCGGTATGGAAAAGAAAAAAATGAAAAAGCTCTCCGGCGGAATGAAGCGCCGGGTGGGTATCGCCCAGGCCATGCTGAACGACCCGAAGATACTGATCCTTGACGAACCCACAGCCGGTTTGGATCCGAATGAGAGGATCCGTTTCCGGAATCTGATCAGTGAGCTGGCGGAGGAACGGCTGATCCTGCTGTCCACCCATATCGTGTCGGATGTGGCGTATATCGCCAGCGAGATCCTGCTGATGCGCAGCGGAAGGATCTGTGCGTCGGGAACAACGGATGAGCTGATTGCCGCCATGCCGGAACGGGTGTGGAGCATGACGGTTGAAAAAGATCAGACGGAACATTTTATGAAAAATTACAAAACCGTAAATATAAAGGCAGCCAGAGACGGGGTTGAGCTGAGGCTTCTGTCCGGGCAGCGGCCCACGCCGGATTCCCGGGAGGAAGCCGCCACGCTGGAGGATCTGTTTTTATGCTACTTTGGGGAGAAAGCGGGGGAAGAGGATGCTTAAGTTTGAATTGAAAAAGGTGTTTTCCAGGCCGGGCAGCGCCATAGCCATGGGAATTCTGGCTGTTGTGATCGGGGTGACGTGCTGGTTTGCTACGGATGTGTATTATGTGGATCCAAACGGCGTGAAGCAGAGGGGGCCTTCCGCGGTGGCGGCCCTGCGGGAAGAACAGAAAGCGTGGGCCGGGGAGCTGGACAGTGAAAAACTCCGGCAGGTCATTCTCGCAAACAAAGAGATCAAAAGTTCTCCGGAATACCAGTCAGAGGACGAGAACGAGAGGGAGATTGCCTACAGCCGGGGACAGGGCTTCAAAGATATCCGTGATCTTCTGAACCATGCCTTTGCCGCGGGATTCTGCGATTATGACTATTACTGTGCCGACCGGCTGTCCGGGGATATGGCGTCACAGTTTTATGGCAGGCGGGTGTCCCTTTTGAAAGAATGGCTGGAAGGTGAGGCCAAAGAGCAGTATACGGATAAAGAAAAAGCCTTTTTTATTTCCAGGTATGAAAAAATAAAAACACCGTTTTATTACGATTATATGACGGGATGGACCCGGCTCTTTGACTATGCGCCTACGGTTGTTATGATCACGTTGCTGATTCTGGGATATCTGGTCTCCGGCATCTTTTCCGGTGAATTTTCCTGGAAGTCCGACGCCGTTTTCTTCACTTCTTTTCACGGCAGGAAACGGGCTACGGCGGCGAAAACAGGGGCCGGTCTGTGTCTGGTGACGGGCATATATCTGGTGACAATGCTGATTTACACGGCAATTGTGCTGCTTTATCTCGGGGCGGACGGCTGGGCCTGCCCGATACAGATCCTGTTTTCCGGCTGGAAATCCTTTTACAATATTTCGGTGTGGCAGGAGTATCTGCTAATCCTGGCGGGAGGCTATATAGGTTGTCTGTTTACCTCTTTCCTGTGTATGTGGGTGTCGGCGAAAACGAGGTCGGCGGTCATTGCGGTGATGATCCCCTTTGTACTGATTTTTATTCCTTCATTTCTGGAAAATATCCCCGCGCCTTTTGTGGGGAAGATTCTGGGACTGCTGCCGGATCAGCTGCTCCAGATGGGAAACGTACTGGGGTATTTCAATATATATTCCCTCGGGGGAACGTTGATGGATGCGGCCCCGATCCTGTTGACGGTGTATGCGGTGCTGGCCGTGTTGCTCGTACCGTGGACATACCGGATATATCGGCATATGGAAATCGGATGAGAGACGGCCCCGTGAAAAGGGGCCGTTCACTGGCAGCGTCCGGGCATAAGCAAATGACATTAGTTCACTGGACAATGTTTCTAAAAGAATTGTGAAAACTTTGTGGTATTCGCCAAAGATGGGGAAAAACGGGAAAAAGGATTGACGTACGGGAAAAAAAGGCGTATTCTCCATTTAAGTAAACGTTTACTCAAAGGACGGCAGGTAAGAAGCAGCATGGCGAAAACGGGAAGCAGAGTGACAATCAAGGATTTGGCGAGCATATGTAACGTCTCCACAGCAACAGTATCCAGGGTGCTGAACCATATCAAGGGTGGGTACAGCGGAGAGACGGAAGCCCGGATCCTCAAAGCTGCTGAGGAGATGGGGTATGCGCCCAATCCCATGGCCCGGTCGCTGGTCACAAGGAAGACCAGCCTGGTGGCCGTGCTGGTGCCGGATATTCATTACTATTTTTTCCAGGAGTTTTTTGCAGGACTGGAAGAGCATCTGAATGACTATGGTTACCGTTTATTGCTTTGCAACACCCAGGAGGATTCCGGACAGGAGGAGCTTTTCATCCGAGGCCTGTGCAACGGGCTGGTGGATGGTATTATCGTATCCACGTTGAATAACAGGGAACAGAACGACCTTCTGGTGGAGCTGGACAGGGAGCATTTTCCGATCATCACTCTGGAGCGTTATGGGGAAGATCTGGGAGACCTGTGCTGTGTTCAGATCGACAATTTTGAGACAGGCAGGATGGCAGTGGACTATCTTTACAGCCAGGGCCATAGGCGGATCGCTTTCATCAAGGGAAGGCGGGAGGCGAAAAATGCCGAGATCCGTTACCAGGGCTATCTGGCAGGATTGAGACAAAATGGCCTGGAGCCGGATGAGAGCATCGTGCGTTACGGTGATTACAGCTTTGCATCCGCCACAAAGGCCATGGAGGAACTGTTGGAGGTGGGCGGTTTTACGGCCCTGATTGCGGCGAATGACCTGATGACCCTCGGCGCCTGTAAAGCGATCACGAAAGCGGGGCGCAGGATACCGGAGGATATCTCGGTGCTGGGGTTGGATCGGACGATCCTGACAGATACCCACGAGCCTTCGATCGTGGCGATCGACTTTTGTGCCCATGAGATCGGGCATACGGTGGGAAAATGCATGATGGCTATGATCAATAACCAGCCGCTTGGGGAGAAAGTGATCCGGCAGAATCCGATATTTCATAACGGAAAAAGTATCCGTTTGTTGCAGGAGTGACAGGAAGGGGAATTTTGTAAAGAGTTAAACGTTTACTTGAAAGGGGAGACGTTGTTACAGTTCAACCTAGGTCTTTGCACTGGCCGCAACAGCGAAGGAGGTAAGGGAGAGTATGGATAATTAAACGTTTACGTATAACGCATTATGATAGGTTAAACGTTTACTTATTCAAATTAGGGAAAGGAGATCTTATGGGATTAACATCAAGAGAACGGGTATTGATGGCGTTGAATCATGAGGAGACGGACAGAGTGCCGATCGATCTCGGTTCTTCCCGATCTACGGGGATCAATGCCAATGCCTATAATCAACTGAAAAAGCATTTGGGTATCACCACGGATACCGTCTGCTTTGACGTAAAGCAGGATCTGGCCTATGCGGATTTTGATCTGCTGAAGAGGCTGGGCAGCGATGTGGTGATTCTTCCCAGGCTGGTGCCATCGGTGGGCATACCCATCGACAGGATGAAACCGGGGCAGCTGCCCTGCGGCGGCGGGGATTGCCTGCTGGCGGAAGATTTCAATCCGGTGGATATCGGCGGCGGTACCCTGGGGATTTTTGATAAAGCGGGCCATCTGCTGGCTAAGCGGCCTAAAGACGGACTGTATTTTGACGAATGCTACAATCCGCTCCAGGACGTGGAGTCGGAGGAAGAGATCGACCGTCTGCTGACGCTGCCGTCCATATCCGATGAAGAATGTGAGTGGCTGCGGGCCAGAGCGAAGGATATTTATGAAAATACGGATTTCTGTATTTCCGGGGCCACCAGTACCAGCCTTTTTGAGAAAGGGTGGAAAGACTGGGGGATGCAGACTTTCATGGAGAATCTGTACTGTGAGCCGGAGCTGATCGAATATTATCTGGACAAGATGACGGACGCCTATATTGTGATGATGGAAAAATATCTGGACGCGGTGGGCGAGTATGTACAGGTGGTACAGAACAACGATGATTTCGGTTCCCAGCGGGGAATGCTGCTGTCTCCGGATCTGTACCGGGAATTTTTCAAGCCCCGCCACGCAAAGATCAATGAGGCGATCCGCAGGAAGAAGAAAGATATCCATATTTCCATGCACTGCTGCGGCAGCATTCGCCCCATCATCGGGGATATCATTGAATCCGGTTACGATATCCTGAATCCTGTCCAGAAAGAGGCGGCGGATATGGATCCCTATGAAATCAAGCGGGAGTTCGGCAAAAACGTGACGATCTGGGGCGGTGCCTGCAGTACTCAGACCACGCTGACCTACGGTACCGTGGATGAGATCGTGGAGGAGTGCAAGGAGATGATCAAATGCTATGCGCCGGGCGGCGGTTTTGTATTTGCGCTGATCCACAACGTGCAGGCGGGTATCTCACCGGAAAAGATCATGGCGGTCTTTGATACGGCCCAAAAATACGGCCGTCCGGAATTTTACAGAGCATAAAAAGGAGAGAGTATGGGGAAAGAGAAAATTGCCGTGATCGGCAGCTATGCAGTGGGAATGACCATATCGGGAGACCATTTTCCCGTGCCGGGGGAGACGGTGCCGGGCCATGATTTCGTCATGTGCCACGGTGGCAAAGGTTCCAATCAGGCGGTGGCGGCGGCCCGGATGGGCGCTCAGGTGGCGTACGGCACCTGTGTGGGTAACGATAGTTTTGGAGATTGGGCCATGCAGCTTTATAAAGACGAGGGCGTTGATGCCCGCGCGGTGCGCCGCAGTACCCAGGGACTGTCCACCGGTGTAGGCCTGATCTACGTGAATAAAGAAGGGGAGAATGAGATTGTCATTGACTTTGCGGCAAACCGTGAGTTTTCCCCCGAAGATCTGGACGGCATGGAGGATGAACTCAAGGAGTGTAAGCTTTTACTGACCCAGTTGGAGGGCAGTATGGAGACCGTGGAGTACGCGGCAAAGAAGTGTCAGAAAATGGGGCTTCCTTTTGTACTGAATCCGGCCCCCTTTGCGCCTCTGTCGGAAGATTTGTTGAAAAACTGTACTTACATGACGCCGAACCAGACGGAGGCCCGTCTGATTCTGGGGCTGGACAGTGATGACGGCCGGCCGGATGCCGAGGTGGCCCGGATGCTCTATGATAAGGGCGTAAAAAATGTCATCATGACCCTGGGGCAGGACGGCTGCTATATCAAAAATGACGGGCTGGATATGCAGGTGCCGGGTATCACGGTGGAGGCTGTGGATACCACCGGGGCGGGGGATACGTTTACCGGGGCTTTCTGTGTAGCCATCGCGGAAGGAAAAAGCATTCCTGAGGCGGTGAAGCTTGGGAATGCGGCGGCGGGGCTGGCCGTGACGAAATTTGGAGTGGTGGATTCCATTCCATCCAGAGAGGAAGCGGAGAAACTGTTGACAGATTAATCGACTATCATAAACAGGAGGACAAAATGAAAAAGCATGGTATTTACAACAAAGCCCTCATGACGGCTATCGCCGATATGGGGCACGAGGAGTACATAATCGTAGGGGATGCGGGGGTACCCATTGCGGATCCGGCGAAGCGGATCGATCTGGCGGTGGCGAAGGATCTCCCCACGATTGCTCAGGTGCTGGATCTGATTATGGATGAATTAATTTTTGAGGATGTGATCGTGGCCCAGGAGCAGAAAGATTATAATCCGCAGCACTACAAAGCCGTGGAGGACATGGTGCATGCCCGTTATGAGACGATGGAAGTGAAAACTATGGCTCACTATGACCTGTTTGCAGAGTATCTGCCGAAAGCGAAATATATTGTGCGCACCGGAGATCTGATGCCCTGGGGAAATGTGGTGCTGAAAGCGGGTATCGATGCCAAGGTATGGTTCCAGAAACCGGGAGCGATCACACCGGGATTTTATGAGGAGAGGGCTTCTTACGATAACGAGTAAAACGCAGCGGGAGAGTATTCAATGGGGTGTACCCTTGAAGATATTTTATTACATTATTAATTAATGTGGAAAGGAGTTTTACATGAAACGAAAAATGATGGCATTGGTACTCAGCGGGATTATGGCAGTATCTCTGTGTGCATGCGGCGGAGGCAGCTCTTCCAGCCAGGCATCTTCCGGCTCGGCGGCAGGTGAGGCCAGCGCGGCTTCGGAGACTGGCGGAGAAGCATCGGCAGCTCCGGCGAGCTCTGCAGCACCGGAAGCCGCAGGCAGCGAGGCAGCAGGCGGGGATTACAATATTTCCTTCGTACTGCATTCATTGAGCGGCTCCTTCTATACGAAGCTGGCCGAGGGCGCCGAGGCGGCGGGCAAAGATCTGGGTGTCAATGTGACAGTATCCGCTCCCAATACGCCCAGCTCCCTGGATGAACAGGTCAGCCTTCTGGAGACAGCGATCTCCTCCGGCGCGGATGCGATTGCTACAGTGACCTGGGATCCCTCCGGATTCAACAACGTAATCGCCCAGGCAAAGGATGCGGGTATTCCGGTGGTGGCTTTCAACCAGAATGCCGAGGACTGCGGTTCCGTCTGCTTCATCGGACAGGATTACGAGTCCGCGGGATATTCCCTGGGCAAGTATATGTTTGAGCAGATGGGCGGAAAAGGTTCCTACATAGTGGCGTCCTGCGGACCCACAGACGTGGCGCTGGTGGCCCGCGAAGCCGGTATTGACAGGGCTGCCGAGGAATATCCCGATGTGAAGAAGATCACCACCATCGACATCGGCACGGACCTGACCAATGCGTACTCCGTGATTGAGAACGCCTATCTGGCCAATCCGGATGTGAACGCGATCCTGGGTGTGGACGTGTTCTCCGAGGCCATCGGCAGCTTCATTGAGGATTATGATCTGACTGGTAAAGTGTATGCGGCAGGCTTTGACCTGACCGAAGGTATGTTGGGCCATATCAAAAACGGCAGCGTGCAGCTCACGGTAGGCCAGAATCCGTTCCTGCAGGGCTACTATTCCGTATATGAGTGCTATATGGGACTGAAATACGGTTCCGATTATCTGAACGTAGATACAGGCGCCCAGATGGTGACCAGCGAGAACGTGAATGACGTAGAACCCGAATAAAAACGGTTTTGAAATTACTTGGGGGATTGACTGGGGCCGCCGTAGGGGGCGGCCCTCTAAAGGAGAAGGTTGCGGACTATGAATACGAAAAAAATCAAACTGACAAACGCCCGGGAATTCGGTGTATTTCTTGTACTGGTCATCATCATGGTCATTATGAGCGTCACATCCCCGGTGTTTCTGAAAACGGCGAATCTCGTAAATATTGTCCGCCAGACAGTGGAGATCGGTATCATGGCCATTGGCATGACATACCTGATCATTGCAGGGGAGCTGGATCTTTCCGTGGGATCCCTGTTTGCTACCTGTGCTATGTTCGGCGGGCTTCTTTTTAAAAACCAAATGTTTCCGGCTACCATTGTGTTTTTCCTGGTGCTGATCTGTGGGATCGCCCTGGGCTGTGTCAACGGCCTGCTGGTGACGCGGGTGGGCATCCCGTCCTTTATCGTCACCCTGGGTACCATGAAAATCTACCGGAGTTTTGCGTATGCCATCGGCAACGGGCAGAGCATCAGCCAGTTCCCGGAGTCGGCTACGGGGAGCTGGGTATGGAAACTGGGAGCCAAGATCGGCAACATACCGGTGCAGATCTTTGTGATGCTGATTCTCTTTGTGATTGCCCACATCCTGTTGAAGAAGACCACCTACGGCTATAAAGTGTATGCCACCGGCGGCAACGACAGGGCGGCCCATCTGTCCGGTATCAATATAAAAAATACCCGGCTTGTCGCCTTTGCCATGATGGGATTTCTCTGCGGTATCGCGGCCCTGATCAGCACGGCTTACCTGAATACCGTGACTACCACCAGCGGCGAGGGCCGTGAGATGGACGCCATCGCAGCGGTGATCCTGGGCGGTGCGGCGCTTAGCGGCGGCCGCGGAACGATTCTCGGCACCTTCCTGGGAGCTATCATCATGGCGACGGTGAAAAACGGTATGGTGCTCTTAAATGTGCCGGTGTTCTGGCAGGATGGCTTTATCGGCATCGTGGTCATCATTGCCGTATTGATTGATACGCTGTTCCACCGCAAAGACGCGAAAAGGTAGGTGATCGTATGGCGCCGATAATTGAATTTAAAAATATAACGAAACGGTTTGGCGGCACGGTGGCCCTGAACAATGTATCCTTCTCGGTGGAGGAGGGAGAAGTGCATTGCCTCTGCGGGGAAAACGGAGCCGGGAAGTCCACTCTGATCAACTTGTGCGGCGGTGTGTTTACGCCTACAGAGGGTGAGATCTGGGTCGACGGCCAGCCGGAACAGATCAATTCCATACGTAAATCAGAGCGGCTGGGGTTTTCCATCGTCCATCAGGAGATCCCCCTCTGTCTGAATATGAGTATCGCCCACAATATTTTCCTGGGTTCCAAAGAGGCAGTGAAGGGAGTATTTCTGAATGAAAAGCACATGAACGAGAAGACCAGGGAGCTTCTGGATCTCTTTCATCTGAAAGTGGAGCCCACGGCCCTTCTGGAATCTTTGAGCATTGCGGAACAGTCAGTAGTGCAGATCGCCAAGGCGGTGTACTTCCGGCCGAAGATCCTGATCCTGGATGAGCCCACGGCGGCCCTGACCAACGACCAGCGGGAAGTGATGTTTACGGTGGTGCGCAAGCTGGTGAAAGAGCAGCGGACGACGGTGCTCTACGTCAGCCACAGGCTGGAGGAGGTCATGGATCTGGGCGACAGGCTCACCGTATTCAAGGACGGCCAGTTTGTCACTACCAGGAAGGTTTCCGAGGTATCCATGGACGATATCGTGACCTTGATGGTGGGGCGGGAGATCGACAAGTCGGAGTGGGGCAAGAGCTTTGCCACCGATGAGGAGCTGCTGTCCGTCAAGGGTTTAAGCTGCGGTAAGAAATTCCATGATATCAATTTCTCGCTGAAAAAGGGCGAGATCGTGGGCCTGGCCGGCTTTGTAGGAGCGGGCCGTACAGAGGTCTTAAGCGCCATCTTCGGTGCCGACAGGCCTAACGGCGGCGAGATCTTCATCAAGGGCGAGAAGGTCACGATCCGGTCTCCCCGGGATGCGATCCGCCACCGCATCAGCATGATACCGGAAAACCGTCGGGACGATGGACTGATTACCAGTATGTCCATCAAAGAGAATGCCCAGGTGGCGGTCATGGACAGGATCTCCGACAGAGGTATGCTGAATAAGAAAAAGTCTGTCGAGCTAATGGAGCACATGATCGAAAACTATGGGATCAAGATCGGCAGCATGGACGATGGCATCCTTACTTTGAGCGGCGGCAACCAGCAGAAGGTTGTTATTGCGAAGTGGATCGGCAACGATCCGGAGATTCTGCTCTGCGACGAGCCTACCCGCGGTATCGATGTGGGGGCCAAATCCGAGGTGTACAGCATCCTGCGGGATATTGCCAAAGAGGGGATCGGTATTCTGATGGTATCCTCGGAGCTTCCGGAACTTCTGGCCCTGTGTGACCGGATCCTGGTCATGCATGAGGGGAAGCTCACCGGAGAGATCTCCAGGGAGGAGGCGTCGGAGGAACTGATTATGAAGTACGCGGCGGCGATCTGAGAGACGGCTGCCGGATCATGTTCTTCTAAAAGGGAAATAAGCTCTCGGGTCAATTGTAACCGGAGAGCTTTTTTAAGTTTACATTCTTTTGAAATCGTGTTATACTCCCATCGAATAAAAGAAGAACACAAGATACATCAAAGGAGCAAAGATTATGGTTTTGAATCATTGTACCGCATGTGACGTTTACGGGATAGACGGGGAGGCGCGTAAAAGAATTCCGGTGAACTGTACAGGTGAGCAGATCACTCTTCTACCCGGGGGGGAGTATGGATTGTCTGATTCGGCGAAAGTCAGGATTGATTTTTTTGACAGCCGGATGGGATATTTGCAGACAAATTGTCAGCTCGCCGTCAGAAAAAACGATGATCCTGCGATAAAGTCCGCATGGGTGGCGGACTGCAATATCCTTGAAGTGCTTCAGATCCGGGAGATGCGCAGGTTTGTCAGGGTAGGGCTGGGCAAAGAGGTGGTCATGACCCTTTCGGGAAAGGGTGACTTCGAGGCCTTGATCCAGAATATCAGCGAGGGTGGAATCTTTTTTGTGTCGACAACACAGGTGCAGTGGGGAGATGTCGTCAGTTTTTCATATTGCTTTATCGAACAGGAGTATCGGTTGGAAGCGAGAATTCTGCGGGAGGAGGAATTACTGAATGGCCGTTACGGCTATGGCTGCGAGTTTTATGAGCTTCCCAAAGGTGCGGGGCGGGATATCCGGCAATTTGTCTATCTGCGCGAGCAGGGCAGAATTTTATAAGGAGTCAGCAATTCAATAAGTCTGCAGCGGTCATCACAAGTTATGGATGGCCGTTTTTTATGTCTAAATGTGTAAAATGCAGTACTAAATAAGAACCCTGGACAGTTGCGTTTTATCAGGATTGTGAAAAATATAACTATTTTATTTTGGGAAACAGCGTACATATTGTCTGAAACACCAAATATATATTGAGGGCCAACAAAATAGTATCAGCAAAATAACGAATCTTGTCCTTCCCACAATCGACACATTGGTTAATTGTATTGCTTATTCAGTGGGCATATAATACAGGTAAAGGTTAAAAAACCTGCGGCGCGCTGCTCATCAACCTGTTGAATGCGAGGAGGAAAAACGAATGTTAACCAGAAAACAGAATCTGTTGGAGACGATCCGTCACGGGAATCCGGATCGCTTTGTAAATCAGTATGAGGCTTTCCAGATGGTCTACGGGACTCCCTACACGGCGTCCGCGCCTATGGCACAGAAGGGCGGCCCCAGCGTGGTGAACCAGTGGGGCGTGACTATTTCCTTCCCCGAAGGCATGCCGGGGCCGTTCCCCGTGCATGACGAGGAGCATATCGTCTGCAAGGACATTGCGGAGTGGAAGAAGTATGTGAAAGCGCCCAATGTGGTATTTACGCCGGAGGAGTGGGCTCCCTTTGTGGCCGAGGCGGAGAAGATCGATCGGGACGAGTATTTTGTGACTCCCTTTGTGGCCCCCGGCGTATTTGAGCAGTGCCACTATCTGCAGGAGATCCAGAACTGCCTGATGAATTTTTACGAGGAGCCGGAGGCTATGCACGAGCTGGTAGATTACATCACCGACTGGGAGATCCGTTATGCCCAGGAGCTCTGCAAATACATAAAGCCCGACGCGCTGTTCCATCATGACGACTGGGGAAGCGGGGCATCCTCTTTTATTTCCCCGGAGATGTTTGAAGAGTACTTTGTACCCGCTTACAAGAAGATCTACGGCTGCTACCGCGACTGCGGCGTACAGGTGATCGTTCATCACTCGGATTCCTATGCGGCGAACCTGGTTCCTTCTATGATTGAGATCGGGATTGATATCTGGCAGGGCGTCATGACTTCCAATAAGATCGAGGAGCTGATCCCGAAATACGGCGACAAGATCACCTTCATGGGCGGTATCGACAGCGCTACCATCGACCGGGTGGACTGGTCAAGGGAGGTCATTGCCTCCGAGGCGAAACGGGCGACGGAGCAGTACGGCAGGAAATCCTTTATCCCCTGCAACACCATGGGCGGTCCGGAGAGTATTTATCCCGGTGTATATGATACACTGACTGAAGAAATCGATAAGATTAACCAGAAAATCCTGGCGGAAGGGAAATTCTGACTTTAGCTGTCGGCGGGCATCCGGCCGTGGGGCGGATA
>DPJQ01000125.1:0-10235 GCA_003542935.1 Lachnospiraceae bacterium
GATCGGCCAGCCGGTCATCGCCTCCATCGACATGCGGGCCATCCCGGACTGGCAGACCTTCCTGAAAGATTACAAGAAGCTGGAGATTTACGCTATGGCGGTACACCATATTGATGCTTTCCGTTATCTGTTCGGAGATCCGGAGAAGATCACGGCAGTATGCCGGACAGATCCGAGGACGAAGTTCGAGCATACGGACGGGATCGTGCAGTACACCTTCCAGTACAAGGATGGCCTGATGGCCACATCCCTGGACGATGTGTGGGCATGGCCCGAGGAGCCCTGCGAGAAACATAATTACATCAATTGGCGTGTGGAGGGCACGGACGGTTTTGCCGAGGGAGATATCGGCTGGCACAAGAGGGAACCGGAATTCTGCGGCAGCACCCTTCGTCTGGCCTGCAAAGCCTATCCCAACCAGTGGATCGAGCCGAAATGGGAGACTATGTGGTTCCCGGATGCTTTCGTGGGCACCATGGCCAGTTTGCTGCGGGCCGTGGAGAGCGGCACAGAGCCAAAGATCAGCGCCCGGGATAATATCCGCACCCTTGCCTGCGTGGAGGCGTGCTATAAATCCATCGCCGAGGAAAAGACGGTATATCTGAGTGAGATATTAAAATAGAAGGAAGGGCATCTGCAAAAGATGTCGGAATGCCAAAACATATCGGTGCTGCAGACCTGAAACGAAAAAACAGTCAGGGAATGAGACGGGAAGATTGTAGCAGCCATGCAACAATAATAAAAATCAAACAATCAGGAGGAAACGATTATGATTTCAGTAGGTATTTTCACAGGTTACTATCCGTACACACTGGCGGAGACCATTGAGCGGGCGAAAAAAGACGGGATGAGCTGCGTGCAGCTCGACCTGGAGTTTAAAGATATCGACCTGTCCCGGGGCCATATCACGAAGGAGAAAGCCCATCAGGTGCGGGACGCATTCCGCGAAGCCAACCTGCCCATCGTGGCCATCTCCGCTTACACCAATCTGGTGCACAAGGATCCGGCCGTCCGGGAGGCCAACATCAACTGGGTGAAGGAAATTCTGGCCCATGCCAGAGACTTCGGGACTCCCTATGTGGTCAGTGAGACGGGTACCTATCACGACGACGACTGGCTCTATGATCCGAAGAATGCTACCGAGGAGGCCTATCAGGAATTCAAGGCTGTGGCCGAGGATCTGGCAAAATTCGCCTATGACCACGACGCGGTATTTTTGATAGAGAATTATGTCAACAATATTGTGGGTTCTGTGCAGCGTACCGCCCGTCTGCTCCACGAGATCAACCATCCCGGCCTCGGCCTGATGCTCGATCCCACGAACTACTATGATGATTCCAACATCGACGACGTGGATCCGACCCTCTACGACATCTTCCATGTGCTGGACGACAAGGTGAAGGTAGCTCATGCCAAGGACTGCAAGCGGGCCGTGGATACGGGCACAAAATTCGGCGGCGGCTCCGCGGAGCACAACAGCTTCCGGGGGGCGGGCGCGGTGGAACTTCCCGGTGCCGGCCTGGGCGTGCTGAATTACGAACTGTACCTGACGCTGTTAAAGAAGAATCATCCCAATATCCCGATCATCATCGAGCACATTGAGGAGGAGGATATCCCGCGGGCAAAGAAATTTGTGGATGATACCTTGAAGAAAGTCGGCGCCTGACATCGAAAAACGTTTCCGGCGGAAGACATTACTTTACATGATTATAGATACTTTTTATGTTTTATACCCATCGGCGCAGGCTGATGGGTATATTTGCCTTTAGTGGCAGTAATATTTATAAAAATTTTCGTGAACGCGTATTGTTATTTGGCACGGTTTTGTGGTATGATTACGTCAGCATGGTATCGTGTCCGCAGAGTCTTCAAAAGTGAGACATATGCGGGCGTAATAATTGTGCCAAAAAGGCGGCGGACAGTCGCCCGGATAGTTGTGGTAATTGTGATAATGCCGGGAAAAACGGCTTAACATACAGGTAAGAAGGCTGCCGGATAAAGCGGCAGCGGCAAAATGGTATGAAAGGAAGATGAATGTCAGCATGAAGCATTTACTCTCACTTCAAAAGAAACACACCGGCCGGAAGAGAAACGGGCAGAGGCAGCGCATGACGGCGCTGTTGTTATGCCTGTGCCTGGTCTGCTCTAACCTTGTCAGCACCGTCTATGCGGCGATGGATATTACCGGGGCAGTGGGCAGCGGCGCAATTGCGGGAGGCTCCGGCCAGTTCAGCGGTTCATCGGAGAATGGGGGAAGCGAAAATGGCGCTGCAAAGGACGGCGGAGAAAAGAGTGATCTGCCGGAGGACAGCGACGCCGCAAAAAGCACGCCGGAAGATACCGGGAATGCGGCGGACAGCGGCCAGACACAGAACGGCGGTTCGTCGGCTGCGAGCAGTCCCGATAAGATCGGGGCCGGTACGGTCATCGTGGGCGGAAATACCGGCAACTCAGGAAATATCGCCGGCTCAGGGGCAGCAGAGGCTGTCACCGGGGAATACAAACTGTACATAACCCATGTGCTGGCAGTGGACGGGTATCTGTTTGCGGATGAGGATGTGGAAGTGAGCGGCGGCCTGACGGAGGAAGATCTGTCCGGCGGCTATAATGTGCTTCGGAATGCCTATACACGGACCGGGATGGCGGTTGACACGAAAGAGCTGACGGTTACGAAAGCCGATTTTGATAATAAGGTTTGCTATGCGGAGATTAATTACCGTGTGGCTGACGGTTATGAGGCGGTTTATACCCTGCCGGATATCATGACCCGCAGTATTTACACAGGTCCTCTTACAGGGGTGGAATTCCGTCCTGTGACTACGGTCAACACGATTGAGGTGAAACTGCGGTACAAATTCCATTCATCCACCGGGATGAGCGGTGTGCCCGCCTATAATTATGATCAGGTGGTTCTGACGCCGGAGGGAGATAATTATAATCTGCACCAGAAGGCGCCGAATGTGACCGATAATCCGCAGCTGGCGGATTTGTGGCTGGTGCTGAATCCAAAGCCGCTGGATGAGCTGCAGGCAAAGCTGGATGCCGGAGATATATCGTCGGCGGAAAGAGACCAGGCATTGGAAGAAGCCCGCACGGTGGTCAAGGAAGGCACGGCCAACGGTGCTCCGGTCAGGATTGTATATACATACGAACCGGTATCGGGGGAGGTAAGAGCTTCCATTCCCCGGGCGGCGTTTAATTCCAATGAGGCGGATCTGCTGACTCTGGATGTCTACTACTATCGCTGGGCTCCGAGCTGCTATAAGATTCAGCACAGAGTGATTGGGAATGACACCTACCGCTTCAGTGCCAGGGACAAACAGGATACGATCCGTAAGGGGCACGAGGGCGCATTGACGGATGTCAAGGCGGGCGAGGCCGGTCCGGTGGTGGAGAACGGGATTCGCTATATCGCACGGAGCTTTTCCCAGCAGCAGATCGAGAAAGCAGAAAACAGTGCGGAACCTAAAACCTGTGTGACGATATATTATGATGCTTATGACGAGGATTCCTCGTATCAGGTGGTATTTAATACGGACGGCGGCAGCTATATTGCTCCCAAAGCGGTGGGGGCAGTGGCGCAGGACGGGATCTACTTACCCGGCATGTCTGCAGGGGCAGAGGCAGCCCCGACAAAAGCAGGATATGAATTTGAGTGCTGGCAGTACACACCGGCCTCCGGGGGAGGCGCGGAGACGATCGGGGACGGTACGCCGGGCTATAGCGCGGGAACGGGCCGCCTCTTTCTGGGCGTTGCGCCCGGCAGCGTGACGGACACCAATGCGCCCGGCAGCGTGACGGACACCGATGCGCCGACCACAAAATTTATCGATGCGGTCAAGGTAGAAAAAAGCAATAGCGTAAATACGATTTACCTTACTGCCAGGTGGAAGCAAAAGACGACCGCCAACGTCAAGGTGGAATTCTGGACAGAAAATCTGAATAATAAAGATATCAAGGATGCAGAGGCCAGCACAGACGGCAATCAGACATTGACGCATAAAACGCCGGTGAAAGACGGGAACAGAGTCAATACGGATGGGTTTAGCCATGTGGGCAGTATTCAGTGGTCAAATATCAGCACAAATCAGAGTCTGAACGGCAGCTATCAGGCAGCGGAGCTGCAGCTGGAGTTTGAATCGATCATGGGCGGTGAGGCGAAGTATTATGGAAGCCCCACCCGACTTCTTCAAAATGACAATAACAATCAGGCGAATCCGGATGACTCCACGGTGCTTTACGTGTTCTACTCCCGTAAAGAATATAAGCTGAAGTTTGATTATAAGCTGGGGGATGCAGCAGATACGCTGAGGCTTTCAGGCGGAGAGACTTTGTCATTAGATAATATTACCAGTGGCAGCGTACCGCTTGAAAAATGGATTGTGGCCAAGTATGGCGCGGATCTGCGGGAGTGCTGGCCTGCGCCCTATACGGATACGTCGTCCGTCACGAACGGAGATATACCTTACAGTGTTGTGGCATGGTATGCGGATATAGCCGTCGGCACTTCGTCGGTGTCCCGTGAAATATCAGATAAGTACGCCTCTATGGGCGCAGAACTTATAAGTGCTTCCGGTGACCCGGCGGATGTCAAAACACTGACGGCCTGCTGGGCGAGGAGTAATGGCAATAATATCCACGATTACAGATATAACTATTACTTATCGGTTCCGGATCTGACGCCGGATAGAGTGAGAAGCATTGCTACGGTGGTCTTTGATCTGCAGAGGGGCATTCGGCTCGTGGAGTCCGAGCGCAGGATCCTGGAGAGGGATCACCCGGAACGGCTTCTCTACATGGTTCCGTTTAGTACGCTGAATGGGGCATCCGTCTCCTACGATTACAGCGATTTGAAGATAGGGGACGATGATGTGCTGTTTGGGGATAAGACGGACGGATATTTCATCAAGTTCCACACGGGCCAGGACGGTACGGAACAGTGTTACGCCCTCTTTGACCAGGAGCGGGTAAAAGACAGCAAAACCGGCGATCAGCAGATTTCCAGCGCCCGTTCGCATATGAACCGGGTCAATACAACAGCGGAGTGGTTTGAGTTTGCCCGTACAACCATGAACCTTGATTATGTGCATAATCATGCGAAAGGTCTGATGGGCAATGAGGCAGGAACGGCAAGTGATTTTTCGGAGTGCAATTTTTATTATGACAGAGCCCCCTGCAGCATCACCTATCTGGCAAAAGAGAGCAGGACAAATACAGTACACACTCTGGGCGTGGTGAATCTGTTTTACGGAGCCATCATTGACGAGACAAAATACGGATTCCTTTCTACGGCATCCGTTGCGGGGGGAAGCCGGTACACGATCGACTGTACAAAGAAAAACGGTGATTATGCAACTCTGGGCGATATGACCAGCACCCGGTTCTGGACGATTCCCGAATCCGTGGGCAGGGATGAGGCGGTCTGCCCGGATCGGCCCGCTGCGGAGACGAAACCGTGGATATTTGGCGGGTGGAGGTCCAATCCGGAAGGCGGTGAAAATAATCCGCTGGAGACCAGTACGGTGCTGCGGTCCCATGTCCGCGTGTATGGTATGTGGACGGCCCCGCAGTATACGGTTCGGTTTGACGAGAACGGAGGCGATCTGATCCTTCCGGCAGGGGTTGATGAAGATGAGGTGAAATCACAGGAGATCCCGGGAGGCACAACGATTGCGGCGCGGGGTAAAATCCCCTATGCTGTCAAGGCGGGGTACGTCCTGGAGGGATGGGCCATTAAATCCATCCGTGTACCCGGCGCGGAATACACATACGACCATGCCATGAGAGGATACTTTAACGACAGAGGACAGAGATTTGATACGTCCCTGATGGCATCCTCCTCCGGACAAACAGAAGATGGCATGCTGTTGTTTGATTTTAACGGCGGTGTTTATGCCGACATGACGATTGAAGCGCAGTGGAAAGTGGATGAAGTTGTGTACGGGCATAAATCCGGAAGCTATACCGTGCATTACTATGTACTGGACAGATATGATAATAACGATCATCCGGTGGCTAAAACTATCGGTTCTTCCGGGCAGCCTGTCCGGGTGGCCCCGGATAAGGTGGTGCGGAATATTCCCTATGACACGGCCGACAGTGTGGTGGTATGGGAACAACCCGTTCAGCCGGAAAATGAATATGAAGACTATACGGCGACGACTTCCATAGCGAACCTGTCGATCAGGGAGAACAGTGCCCAAAATACCATTACCTTTTACTATGCCGAAAATAGAAAGAAGAGCTATACGGTTCGGTATGTAAATTATCGAAACCGGGAGGAGGTACTTCACGAGGAGGATCCCGTCACGGGCTATTTTACCGGGGAGGTGACCGTCTATCCGGATAACGAGGTCGCGAAACGGCTGGGCTGCCGTCTGGTGGACAGTACAGGTAAAGAGGTAAGCAGTGAGGACGAGGCAACACCGGGTTGGAAAAACATGGTGCTGGACGATGATCCAAGCCAGAATATAGTTACTTTCTATCTGGATCCGATTCGTTATAAGATTACGTATGAAGGGCTGGATTTCTACTATGACAGTGGTTATGCGGATCTGGGAAATCCGACCGGATATTATTCGATATACAGTACCGAGGCGTTGAATAATCCGCCCGGGAACAGCTTTAGAGGCCGGGATGGGAAAACATACACCTTTACAGGTTGGACTCTTTCCGGAGATACAGAACATACGAGCGGCAGAGATTTTGTGACGATTACGGGAGATACGCCGACAAAGGATGTTACGATCCTGAAAGGAAGCATAGGAAATCTTACTTTCAAGGCGAACTGGGATCCGGTGCTGCCCGGCGGACTGCGGATCAGCAAGATCGTGGACGGTGATGAGGCGACGGATACTGACAGGAGAAGGGATTTCCGCTTCACTGTCAGGATTACTACCCATTCCGAGATTCCCGAAAATGAGAGATTGTATCAGTGCGTTTCCACTAATATTGTGGAAGGGGTGAATCCTCCTTCTATTACGCAGCTGCAATTTACGGAAGATACGTCCGTGACTCCGGGTGAAGGACAGTATGTATATTCTGTGTCACTGTCCTTACGGCACGGGCAGTGCGTTACGATCTATGGCTTACCGTCCGGAACGACGACGGGTGAGGTCACTTATTCGGTGCGGGAGGACGAAGAGAGCCGGGGTGATTTCCGTTTGGAGACAACAGGAAACGACACCGGTCAGATCGAAGAGGACAAAATCAAGGAGATAACCTTTACCAATATTCATGGTGAGATTACGGATCCGGGTAGTCTGATGATTTCCAAAAATGTCACCGGAACAGGCGGAGACCTGACGAAGGAATTCACATTCCATGTCAAGCTGGATACGCCGACAGGCGGTTTCCTGCTGAACCGTTATAATTATACAGGCAGCAGGAGCGGTGTGTTGATGTTGAACAGGAGCGGTGAGGGTGATATCAAGCTTTGCCACGGTGAGTCCGTTACAATAGAACAATTACCCGCGGGAGCCACCTATGTGCTGACCGAACAGGACAATGCGGGCTATACAGTGAGCTGCAGAGGCGATGAGGGAACGATTGCCAGCAATGCGGAATCTACAGCCGCTTACATCAACCACATGGGGCCGCCGGAAGAGGGGACAGTGAATGATCTGTCGATCGGCAAAACGGTCACCGGCGCGTCGGGCAGCACAACACAGGATTTCCACTTTACCTTGACACTAAAAGACGAGGAAGGAAACCGGCCGGGAACTGTATTCAGCTACGACGGCAGCAAGACCGGAACGCTCAGAAGCGGCGAGGTGATCAGCCTGAAAGGCGGCGAGCGCATTACGGTTCGGAACCTGCCTGTGGGGATGTATTACGAGGTAACGGAGAGTGAGGCCAACCAGGACGGCTATGTGACGACCAGTTCAGGTGAAACAGGCCAGATCTCTGAGCTGGAAGCGGGCAGAGCGATGTTCAGTAATCATCGTGCCTATGACCCGAATGATCCGAATGACCCGAATAATCCGAATAACCCGGGAAATACGACGCCGACAAATCCGGATGACCCGAACAACCCGAATAATCCGGATGACCCGAATAACCCGAATAACCCGAATGACCCGGGAAATACGACGCCGACGAATCCGGATGATCCGAACAACCCGGATGACCCGAATAACCCGGATGACCCGAATAATCCGGATGACCCGAATAACCCGGATGACCCGAATAACCCGAATGACCCGAACAATCCAAACGGAGGCAACGGTTCCGGCGGTAACGGCTCAGGGGGCAACGGTTCCGGTGGATCCGGAGGTTCTGCGCGTACCGGGGACTCATCCCACCTGACACAGTGGCTGGCTCTTCTGGAGCTGTCCTTGGGAGGATTCCTGCTTCTGTTGATTGCTTATCTGGTATATCGCAACAAGCGTCTGGGTTAAGGCATGGGGAGAACGGAATGAACAGGATATTTTACCTGATGGGAAAAAGCGCATCAGGCAAGGATACGATCTATGAGCGGCTTCTGGGAAACCGGAAGCTGGCTCTGGAGCGTATTGTACTCTATACCACCCGGCCCATACGGCAGGGGGAGCGCGAAGGCAGAGAATATTATTTTACAGATGAAGCGAAGTTTGCTGACCTGAAGGCCCGCGGCCGGGTGATCGAATCCCGGTCGTACCATACCATACATGGAGTGTGGACATATTTTACGGCAGATGACGGTCAGATTGATCTGGAGCGCCATGCCTATCTGGGCATTGGCACACTGGAATCTTTCGCCAGACTGGAGGGGCACTTTGGCCGGGAAAAGGTCGTGCCCCTTTATATTGAAGTGGAGGACGGCGAACGCCTGATGCGGGCGCTTTTGCGGGAAAAACGGCAGCCATATCCCAGGTATGCGGAAATGTGCCGCCGTTTTCTGGCGGATGGGGAAGACTTTTCGGAGGAAAAACTTTGCCATGCCGGTATTACCCGGCGTTTTTCCAATCAAAATCTGGAGGAATGCCTTGCGGAAATAGAAAAAGCAATTTACAATAAGAAATAGTAACTGGTGACATTGAGAGGAGGGGAGGACATGCCGGGATTTGACAGTGTGATAGGACTGGAAGACGTGGTCAATTATCTGCAGAAAGTGATCCGGACAGATAAGGTGGCTCAGACATACATTTTTTACGGAGAAGCAGGGACAGGCAAAAGGCTTTTGTCCGGTATCTTTGCCATGACGCTGCAGTGTGAAAAGGGCGGCATTGAGCCCTGTCTGGAGTGTTCCTCTTGCCGGAAAGCGGAAACGGGAAACCATCCGGACATTATCACCGTAACCCATGAGAAGCCGGGCAGTATAGGTATTGACGAGATCCGGAAGCAACTGGTGGGAGACGTGTGGATCAGGCCGGAGTGCAGCCGGAATAAAATTTACATTCTGCCGGAGGCGGAAAAGATGACAATCCAGGCGCAGAATGCATTGTTAAAAACGCTGGAGGATTTGCCCTCCTACGCGAAGATATTTTTGTTGACCGACAATGCGGATCAGCTTTTACCGACGATCCGTTCGCGCTGCGTGCATCTGCAGATGCGTCTGGTGAGCGAGCAGCAGATCCGGGATTATCTGGTGGATTCCTGTGAGGTGCCGGATTATTATGCCGAGCTGGATGCTGCCTATGCCCAGGGGAATGTGGGCAAGGCAAAAGAGGTATCCTCTACAGGAGAATTCCACAACCGGGTAGAACACACGGCGAATATGCTAAGCCGTTCCGCCCATATGTCCATGGGGCAGCTGATGGAATTTGTCAAACAGCTGAACGATGAAAAAGCATATGTGGATGAATATCTGGAATTATTCACGCTGTGGTTCAGGGATGTGCTGTTGTTCAAAGCCACGGCGGAGGTGGATAAACTGGTATTCCGCCGGCAGCTCAATGATATCAAGGCACGGGCCAGCCAGAGCTCCTATGAAGGATTAGAAGAAATTCTGGATGCTATAGAAAAGGTACGCACACGTCTGAATGCCAATGTGAATTTTGAGCTGACGATGGAGCTGCTGCTTCTGACCATCCGGGAAAACTAATGTCTTGTACCGTTCATTTTGCGAAATGTGAGCGGGACAAGATACTAGTGTGCTGTCTGCATTATATTCAGGCAAACCTCCTCGTCTAAGTTTCCATCGGACAGCGTTGTCGTCGGTCAACGATGCCGCCGCATCGCCTCCCTCCTCCGCCTTGCCGATGAAAATTTATCCTGCGGAGTTTCGCCAGATATAATGCAGACAGCACACTAGA
>DPJQ01000125.1:10521-11227 GCA_003542935.1 Lachnospiraceae bacterium
ATATAATGCAGACAGCACACTAGAGGCTGAACCGCAATGGTGTGCAAAGCCCTGGGCCGAATGGTTGTGAGAATTAGGTTCGTTATAGAATGGAGAATGTATGGTAAATGTGATTGGTGTCCGTTTCCGCAACGTGGGCAAGATCTATTATTTTGATCCGAAGAATTTTCCGATTCATGAGGGGGATCATGTGATCGTAGAGACTGCCCGGGGGGTGGAATATGGTTTTGTAGTTTTCGGCCCCAAAGAGGTGCCGAACGATAAAGTGGTACAGCCGTTAAAAAGCGTAATCCGCGTGGCTACACAGCGGGATGAAGCCCGGGAGGAGGGCAACCGGAAAAAGGAGAAAGAGGCTTTCCAGATCTGCCTTGAAAAAATCCGTCAGCATAAGCTGGCGATGAAGCTGATCGGGGCAGAGTACACTTTTGACAACAATAAGGTGCTGTTCTATTTTACGGCGGACGGCCGTATTGATTTCCGGGAACTGGTCAAGGATCTGGCATCCGTGTTTAAGACCCGTATTGAACTCCGGCAGATCGGTGTCAGGGATGAAACGAAGATCCTCGGCGGCATGGGCATCTGCGGCAGAGCGCTGTGCTGCCATACTTTTTTGTCAGAATTTGCGCCGGTTTCCATAAAAATGGCCAAGGAACAGAATCTTTCCCTGAATCCTACGAAAATATCCGGTGTCTGCGGCAGATTGATG
>DPJQ01000126.1 GCA_003542935.1 Lachnospiraceae bacterium
CACTACACCGATAACTTTGCTTGGTGTGATGGCTTCATGATAAAGAATTGCACCTACACCAATGAGGGCTGCTGCCAAAAAAACACTCTGAACAGTAGATGCCGTACTTACTGACCAGCCTGCTTTATATGCATATATAAAACCAACCTCAAGACCGACAACGGATACTCCGAGCATTACTGTAGCAAAATTTATTTTTCTTAGTTCCGTAATTAAATTTTGCTTTCTGAACAAGGCAAAAAACATGACTGCCGAACACACCGCACCAACCAGATATGTAATGACCATAGATGCCATCGTATTCATGTCTTTAGGAACTGATTTTGCGCAAATCTGATATACTATATTCGAAAAAACTATTAGAGCAATGGGCCATATATATTCCATTTTTTTATCTTCCTTTCTATAAAAAATGAAAAAACAGCCAAGCTTTTTAGCCTGACTGTCGGTAGGTGCTCACCCGTGCCACAAGTATATAATAACACAAACTACATGTCAATCATATTCTAACTGGATGTATAACATCTAATATTGCACAGGTCTTAATCCCATTTCAATTTATCCGAATATACTGTTTATTTACATAATGAAGTTATGTCAACTTACCATAAGCTATCCTGACTCAGTTTTTTACGTGTCTTGTCTGTCGGCTTTAAAACTTTTTTGCAAAACTGCCCATAGATGTCCGGACTTCATTGAAGCCACTGTTTATCGACCTTTCCGATCGGAAACGATGTCCCCCCATGCCGAGAATGCCCGGTATAGCTCCTGTGCAAATCATGTGATACTGCAGCATGTTCCCATAAAAAAATGACCCCAATCACTCTGGATCAGAATCATTTTTTTAAATCAATGTTTTCAGTAACCGTTACTATCTTTTATGTTCCGGCACGGCCCGTTTCACGCACAGGCAGGCCAGGGCCCCCGGCCCGATATGGCAGGACACGCTCAAGGACAACGGATCCACATGGGTGACAGGGACATCCGGAAATACCTCCTGAATCTCTACCTTGAAACGCTCTGCCTCCTCGTAATTCTGGGTGTGGGCCACGGACAGCTCCATTTCTCCCGCCGCTCTCTCCGCCGCAAAACGCTCTGTCAAATCATGCTGCAGGGCCTCTATCATAGTCTTTTTCGCCTGTTTCTGTCCGCGGACCTTGGCGTAAGCATCCAACTTCTCTCCCTGGATCTGCAACACGGGCTTTAATTTCAGCATAGTGCCCAGCATAGCCGCAGCCGGGGTGATCCGCCCGCCTTTTTTCAGATATTTTAATGTATCTACCATAATGTAAATGCTGGCTCGGAGCTTTTCTTCCGTCAGGATCTGCTTGATCTCGGCGCCGCTCTTCCCGGCTTTCGCCAGAAGCAGGGCATCCCGCACAGACATTTTCTGGCTCACGGATATTCTTTGATTGTCCACTACATGGATACGCCCCTCGTAATCCTGGGCCAGGGACATGGCGGTGGCACAGGAAGTGCTGAGGCCACTGGACATGGGGATATGGACGATCTCATCGTACTCTTGCAGCGTCTTTTCCCACAGATCGATCAGGTCACCCGGGGAGGGCTGGGACGTGCTCACGTTGCCGTCATCCCCCAATATTCGGAAAAATTCGTCTTTTGTCAGATCGATATCTTCAAAGTAAAGCTTATCATCGATAAAAAATGGCATCGGTACTACAATGACACCCATTTCTTTGGCTTCTGCCGGGGTGACACCGCTGTTGCTGTCTGTAATAATCGCTATTTTACTCATATACTTCTCCTTTGTCGTATTGTTCTCCATTCTATACGACTTTGACCTGTTCTGCAAGCGGCTTACGCATTTTTTTTCGCGTCATTTCCACGATATTCAACGCAGTGATATCGACCACCTCCGTCTGCACCGGATCTGCAGCGGTCAGGCGGCGCAGCGTCTCCAGCAGTTCTTCGCGGTTTTCCTCCGCATCCATATTGATAAAATCGATCAGGACCATACCGGACAGGTTTCGCAGCCGGATCTGCCGGGTGATCTCGGCGGCGGCCTCAAGATTGATCTTCCGATAGGTTTCCTGGGGCGCTTTCTTTCCGCTGAACTTGCCCGAATTGACATCCACGGATACGAATGCCTCCGTCTGCTGGATCATCAGAAAACCGCCGCTTTTCAGCCAGACTTTCTCCCTCAGCGCCTCTTCCAGTACCGTTTCCAGACGATAGAGCTTGTACATGGGCAGCAGAGGATCCTCATAGAGAGAGAGGCAGGAAACTGCCTCCGGCCATTTTTCTTCCAAATATCGTTCCACCCTGGCGTATACCTCTGCATCATCGGTACGGATATTATCCACGGCTGTGGGAAAAGCAGACAGTTCGTCGAGCATCCGCAGATAGAAGGGTTCCGGGCATTTCAGCCGGGAATATACCGTCCGCGTGTCCGCCCGGTGCAAAAGCTCCTCCATCTGCTTTTGTAGTACCGTAAATTCTTCTCTCAGCGCGGCTTCTTCTGCATCCCGGGCGCTGGTTCTTATGACCAGCTCCATCCGATTGGGCAGATCAAAAGCCGTACCGATGGCCCGCAGTCGCTCCCGTTCTTTTTTCGACAATTTTTTCGATATCCCCACGCCGCCTTTTCCGCGGCTCAATACCATGTATTTCCCGGAGAGGGATATCCGAGCCGTAACACAGGGATTTTTTCGGCGGCTGGCCTCCCGGTTCACCTGCACAAGAACCGCGTCCCCCGGTTTTAGATCACGCTGTTCATGGCCCTGGGGACGATAGACAAAATCCTGTTCCGCCAGAGACAGAAAACAGGTCAGCCCTTTTCGGATCTCCACGAAAGCACCGTTCATAAAGGGCTGGATTTTCTGTACCTGCCCCAGCCATACCGTATCCAGAAGCTCCTCTCTCCCCTCGGGATGGGCTCGCAGCTCCCGGATAGTCCCCTGTTCCTCCAGCACACATACCTGCAGTACATCACCCTCCCACGGCAGAGAGGTGATGAGGACACGGCTACTCAATGATCTGCCCCAGAGCTTCAAGGGAACAGAAATCGTGCCGGCCCTCCGATCCCCGATCGACATATATCTCCAGTCGGTGGATCATCAAGGTAAAAGGCTCCAGAATCAGTCCTTCCGCCTCAAAAAAAGCTTCCATCAGATATTCCGGCCGCAGATTATCACTGCTGCCCGAAGAAACCTTGATAAAAACAGCGTCACCCTCAAAATGCCACTCATAGACGAGGGGACGGATCTCCATCTCCTTCTCGCCCTTTTTGGTTTTCTTCCTTATTATAATGGACGTCCGCTCCATAAAAGCAGCAAAACGCACCTGCCAGTCATCAGGCAATGGCTGGCTTTCCCGGAAAGAGATGCGGTAATCCGCAGCTTCCACCAAAGACATGGCCTTACCCGCCTTATCCTCCGGCACCTGCACCGCGGAGATGACCCGCATTCCCTCCACCATTACATCATTCAGCCGCCGCACCAGTTCTGCAGAAGGGAATGCCGTGCGTATCTGCATATCAAAATACTCTCCCCCGCTGGTCAGCCCTACGCTCAAAGGATTGGCAAAGGACATGATCATATGGGGGCTGAAGCCTTCAGAATAGGCGATATCGATGCCGGCCCGGCGGATCGCTTTCTGAAAATAGCGCATGATATCCAGATGGCCAACGAATTTCATAGCGCCTTCTTTAGCAAATTTCACTCTGACCTTCATAGCACACGCCTCCCTTATATTTTTTCGCCCCGCAGCCGGAACAGGTGCCGCGACAGTTTTCCGTGACCCTCTCCTGCCCGGCCCGTTTCCATTCCCGCAGCAGAAATTCCCTGGTAACGCCTGCATCAATGAAATCCCAGGGGAATATCTCGTCATCCGCCCGGGTACGGCACACATAGAAATCGGGATCTACGCCGCAAGCCGCAAAGGACGCGTCCCAGCGGGCCTGATCATAATACTCCGACCAGGCGTCAAAAATCGCCCCGTGCTCATAGGCATACTGGATCACATCGGCCACCCGGCGGTCGCCCCGGGCAAAAATCCCTTCCAACACGCTGACATCGGCCTCATGCCAGTTATATTTGATACTTTTCTGATTGAGCTGCCCATGGATCTCTCGGCGCACCACAGCGGCCCGACCAAGGAATTCTTCTTTACGGCACATGGGCGCCCACTGGAAGGGCGTAAAAGGCTTGGGCACAAAGAAAGAGGTACTGACCACGATCTGGCATTTCCCCTTTCTCTGCTCCTTGGGAATATCGTAATACCGCTCGGCAATCTTCTCCGCCAGCCAGGCGATGGCCTTCTGGTCCTCCTCCGTCTCGGTGGGAAGGCCCAGCATAAAATAAAGCTTCACACGGTTCCAGCCTCCCGCGAAGGCTTTCCCCGCGCCGTCCAGGATCACGTCCTCCGTGAGCCCCTTGTTTATCACGTCCCGGAGACGCTGGGAACCGGCCTCCGGCGCAAAAGTCAGGCTGCTCTTTCTAATATCCTGGATCTTCTCCATGACGTCAAGGGAAAACGCGTCAATCCTAAGGGATGGCAAAGAAATATTCACTCCGCGCCTGTCACATTCATCGATCAGAAAATTCACCAGTTCCGGCAGCCGGGAATAATCACTGGAGCTCAGGGAACTGAGAGAAATTTCCTCATGTCCTGTGCTGTCCAGCATTTTCATGGCTTTATTCTGCAAAAAGTCCAGATTTCTTTCCCGCAGGGGCCGGTAGAGCATCCCGGCCTGGCAGAAGCGGCAGCCGCGGATGCAGCCCCTCTGGATCTCCAGTACCACCCGATCCTGGGTGGCCTTGATAAAGGGAATGACCGGCTTCTCGGGATAATAGGTGTCACTCATATCCTCCACAACCTGTTTCTCGATCACAGCGGGCAATCCGTCTTCCACGGGACGAAAAGAAGCGATCGTTCCGTCCTCGTGATAGGTGGTTTCATACAGGGAAGGCACATAGATCCCGGGAATCTGTCCGGCCCGTATCAAAAAGTCCCGGCGGCTCCACTGTTCAGCCCGGGCCCGGCTGTACAGATCCAGCAGATCAAAATACACCGTCTCCCCCTCCCCGATATAAAACAGGTCAAAAAAAGGCGCGATGGGCTCCGGATTGTAGGCACAGGGACCTCCGCCTATCACAATCGGATCCTCCCAGGTACGTTCTTCGGCACGCAGAGGGATCCCGGACAGTTCCAGGATCTGCAGGATGTTGGTATAGCACATCTCATACTGGATCGTGATGCCCAGAAAATCAAAATTCTTCACCGGATCCTGGGATTCCAGCGCAAAAAGAGGGATCTGTCTGTCCCTCAGTATTTTATCCATATCCGGCCAGGGGGAATAGACCCGCTCACACCAGACATTTTCCTTCTGATTAAACATATCATAGAGGATCTGGATGCCCAGGTGGGACATACCGATCTCGTACACGTCCGGAAAACACATACAGAAACGGATATCCACTTTATTCGGGTCTTTCATGACACTGTTGACTTCGTTTCCGATGTATCTCGCCGGTTTCTCGATCTGCAGTAATATTTCATCTTGTAAGGCAAGTTTTCTCATGTCTGTCCTTTCGCTCTTTGTACGCCGCAGATGTGCGGCCGTCCAGGAAAAATGAAACTCAATTGCCAGTATTATATACATTTTGCGGAAGAACTGCAAGCTGAAAAAGTTTTACCTGGCCGACTGCCTGTGAATCATGCATCACCAACAATGGCTGCATTCGGTTTTGCCGTTACTTCAACCCATCCGGGCCTGAATCCGCTTCGGATCGCATTTTTCACCGATTTAACATTCGACCATGCCGCACAGTAAAACGGGACTTTATCCCGTTCAAAAATCTCTCTCGCAAGGCGGTTAGTGAGCGCCGAAGCAATCCCGCGCCGCCGATATTCCGGGAGGACATCCACACCGATCTGCCACATGGTATCGCAGTCCGCCGAACACCCTGCAAGCCCGATGAGTTTCCCATTGTCATATGCCCCGATCCCCAGAACATCCAGATGTTTCCGGTCTTCACACAGCGCATTGCTCCAGGCGGGGATATACAGTCCGGCAAAATCATCCGGCCCCATAATCCTCATTTCATAAGAGCAGGCAGCATCTACACGGTAAACCTGTTCGATGTCAGGGAGAAAATATTCCGCCATAAAGCAAACTCTCGCGCCGAACTTTGCCAAAATGTCATTCAGTACGTACAGATCCGGCGTCTCAAAGCAATGTTCAATACTGGATGCGCTGTCTATAAATTTTTTAATCTCCGGGAGCAGTTCCTTTTTGCCGCAGGCAACAATATTCGTTCCATAGGATACCAGATTGCAGATATGGGGCAGTTTCAGATATTTCCTGGCTGCCTCCGAAGCAAAAGATTCATGTACACTGTTTTCCGGCTTTCGAAAATCTTCCGCCGTGCAGGAACAGTCGTGCGCAGACTGCTGCATGGCAACCTCCATGATTTCTATATTTTCCATCTCTCAGATTTTTCCTCTCCTGACTCTTCCTGAAATTTTCCGGTGCAAATCCCAGTGTCTTGTGCCGTTCACTTTCAGACAAGTCATTTTGCGAAATGTGAGCGGGACAAGACACTAATGTCTTGATGCTTCCCTGATTCTACCATACAACACCATTTTCCTCAACAGAAAACGGATGGCTCCTTATTCCCAAAGGCTCAACTGCCTGACACAGTCTTTTTCCTCAAAAGTATGCAGATACTGAAAGATCTGCTCATTGTTATGCACGATGCCGCCCTCGCGGCATTTTCGGTAAAACAGTTTCATCAAGCGGTCATTGTCCGGACTCCCAACCACATACTGATTTCCGTATATCCGTATGTATTTCTCTTTTAGTCCGGGAAACAGGCGGTCTAACTGTTTATAAAAATACTCCCTGTTTCCCTCCCGGAGTGTCAGGCCCATGCCAAAGCAGATAATGCCGTAAACGTTTGCATCGATACACATATCCAAAATGCCGGAAATATTATCCTCCGTGTCATTGATAAACGGCAGGATCGGCGTCAGCCAGACAACGGTGGGTATCCCTGCTGCCTGAAGTCTTTTTAAGACCGCAAAGCGTTCCTTTGTCGTACTCACATTCGGCTCGATCTTTCTGCACAGTTCTTCATCATAAGTAGTCAGCGTCATCTGCACTACGCACTTTGTTTTTTCGTTTATTTTCTGCAGAAGATCCAGATCACGCAGAATGCGGTCTGACTTTGTGATGACTGTGAACCCAAACCCATATTTATCGATCAGATGCAACGCGTTCCTGACGTTTCCGAGCTCTATTTCCAGAGGGATATAGGGATCCGTCATGGAGCCTGTGCCGATCATACATTTTTTCCGTTTATGCCTGAGGGCATACTCTAACAGATCGATGGCATTTTCCTTGACTTCGATATCCTCAAAAAGGTGCTCCATATGGTAGCATTTGCTCCTTGAATCACAATAAATGCATCCATGGGAACAGCCACGATACAGGTTCATTCTGATTTTGTCAAGATTAGTTG
>DPJQ01000119.1:0-393 GCA_003542935.1 Lachnospiraceae bacterium
CCTGTGAGCGGAGATGATCGTCATCTCATAGTCAATCCCCAGCTTCTCCAACATATCGGCGGCCTTCGCCATCACCGGCATGTCGGAGTCGCTGCCCATCACAATTCCTACTTTTGCCATTTCGTTTCCATCCTTTCGTATATCTATTCATGTAAAAAAATACCCATAGAGTTGCTATGGGTATTGTAACGATATGAAAAGTTAATGTCAATACCAGGGTACGCGGAATCATTGCTTTCAGAAATAAATTAGTTCTCATCCAACGGAATATTTAACTCCTCCGTCCCCGGCAGGACAAACCGGCCGTCTCGGATGATCGCCGTCTCGCTGCCTTCGGGCAGGATGACAGCCAGAAGCCCCAACTCATCATAGGGGATCGTGATATCCGTATGG
>DPJQ01000119.1:675-5554 GCA_003542935.1 Lachnospiraceae bacterium
TAGGGGATCGTGATATCCGTATGGCAATTTAAATAGGCTTTCGACGGGTCTTCCTTCCGCAAGAGTGATACCTCATTGTCCCGGGCAATGATCTCCTTACCGTCGGGATTGAACACCGGCACATCCTCGGCCCAGCTATAACAGGTGTCCCCCACCGCGAAATGGGGGCCCGTTTTCTCAGCGATCAGTATAGGCAACAGACCTTCGATCCGGTAGGTACGGCCCATGCGATAGGCCGTGGTGTTGGTGCCTATGGCAAACTCCCCCAGGGGTAAGGTCTCGTGATTAAAGAGTACATTTTCTCTGATATAAGCCCTGTTTTCCTCCTCCTCACTAAAATTCGTACAAGTATAAGAAGCGATCCGCCCATCCACAAAGGTCAGCTCCAGATTTTCGTAGGGCAAACCGTTCAGATATACCCGCTTCACATGGAGGACACCATTTGTCTCGGACAATACCGGACTGGTGAACACTTCCCCCACCGGGATATTCACATCGGCCACACAGTTCTCAAAAATCGTCTCCTTCGCGGGATCCTCAAGGGGATGGAGGGCGACCCGAAGATCCGTCCGGTTGCCGTCAGCTCCTTTTACCCGCACTGCTACACCCTGATCCAGGCAATCGATCAGGCACTGCTGGATACGCTGGTATAGGCGGGAATCCAGGTTATTTACCTTCACGGTCTCCGCAAAGATTTCTTCATATTGAGAGCCGATCTCCTGCACCGGATAGGCAATGATCGTAAAACTGCGCTCTTCTCCCGGAATATACCGGTTGATAATCTGCCCCAATTCATTGCGGCAGCGGGCCGACAGCATCCGCTGGGCATCTGTATACTGCAGGCACTCTTTCTTTGGCACCGGCACAAACACTTTTTCCCCGAAGGTCTCCAGACACGCGGGCCCCGCATGGCCGCGAGCAAGTTCTTTCGCCTGCTCATAAGCCTCCTGTGTAACCCGGAGCTTTCTGCCCACAAATTCCTCATCGAGAAACAGCGCGTCATCCATCCTGTGATCATAGTCATACTGGGGATTCGCCTGGGTTGCCACATAACCGACACGGCCATTCGTGCTCTTGCTGACTACATGGACGGCGCTGCGGAAAATCGTCGGTTCAAGCCCCATGGCGGCAAACTGTCGGACTGCCGCCCGAATCACCCGCTCAAAACCGATCGCGTAACGGATGTTAACCGTCCGTTTCTTTGCCAGGTCAATCCCCGCATGGACAAAGCCTTCCCTGTATCCCTCCGTATAAGTGCGGGCCATAGCCTCGATCTCCCCGGCGGACATGGCATTTAAAAACTTTGCCGTGCAGATCTCGTTCTCCGTAATATATTCACCGTAACGGTACAGATACGTAAGATCCGTCAAATCGGCATCCATGACAATATCGGTGGCAAAGGTGAGGGAGGGGTCGACCTGCTCACGCACCCGCCGCTCTACCATCTCGCCGCAATAATCGTAGCAATACCAGTAAAGGGCCTGCCGGATACTCTCCGGTTTCGGCAACTCTTCTTCGGTAAAATCCGTATACACTTCCACGAACAATTCCAACAGGGCCGTGAGTTCTTCCCACCGTTTCTCATAGGCCAGCGGTATGGCACCACGGAGCTGGGCATAAAGGAAACACAACATCTGCCCCATCTCCCGGCCGAAACAGGTCGCCGCCCATGCGGGATTCCCATAGGAATGTTCATACTGCTCCGGCAGGATATCCCCGTACAGGGAATCACACCTTTTCTGCAGAAGCTCCATGGAGAGTCCGGCTCCCGGCTCCTCTTCCGCCGCGATCTGCCCCACCTGGTACAAAAAACAAGCGCAGCAGCCAAAATATTCCCGGTAAAGCTCCGGCACCGCCCCCTCACCGGGAATCTCCCGGATTCTCTGGGATACCAGCTCCCAACGTTCTCTCACCATCTCATTCATCTCGAATCGTTCCTTTTTCCACATTTTTGTCAATTACCTTCCGGATCACCCGGCCCATTGCCTCCGAAACATTCAGTGTACGCTCATTTCGCTTCATGATCTGCGAGCGCGTCACGCCATGGCTTACCCAATCCTTCCCGCCATTAGCGTCATTTAATGACAAAGGCTGGTAGTTGTCCAGCAAATGGGCAAAACGGGCTTCCGCCGTCTCATATGCCTCGAATTCCTCCCATACACCGCGCATCTGCCGTCCCTGGTCCTCCGGCAGCATGCCGAAAATCCGATCCGCCGCCGCAAGCTCCCTCTCCCGCTGGGTTGCTTTGCCTGCCTCGTCATAGGCATATGTATCTCCCGCATAGATCTCCACCAGGTCGTGGAGCAGCACCATCTGCACCACGCGCAGCACATCCACGGGTTCATCTGAATACTCCGCCAGCACAAAAGCCATGACCGCCATATGCCAGGCATGTTCCGCATCATTTTCCCGCCTCTCATACCCCAGAATATGAGTCTGACGAAGAATCTGCTTTTCTTTATCGATCTCCAGCAAAAATTTCAATTGTTTTTCTAATCTTTCGTCCATCACAATCCCTTTATATTCCTACAAGATAAAGGCTCAGCCAGATCACAGCCAGGATACCGTTAATCAAGGATCCGATCATGCTTCCTCTGTGCTTTCTGTCCTTCTCCGAAAAACTGACCAGCCCCGTGACAAAGCCACAGAGGGCAAAAAGCATGGCTGCCAGGCCCATGGCGCCGAAAAGGATGCCATTGTTCCCCTTCGTAACAAACGCCGTCACCACGGATACCAGAAAAATTCCCAGCGAAAGTCCGGCATAGGTAAGGGAAGCCAGGCCGCCCTCCGCCTCTTTCTTCCCGGCAAACACATATTTAAACCTTTTTCTTCGCATACCGTCTACTCCTCAGCCACCGATACAATACTCCAAGAAAATAACCGAGAACTGTACCCAGCGTATTCAACAAAATATCATCTACATCAAAACTGCCCACACGAAGCACCAGCTGGAGCGTCTCCACCCCAAGCGTCACCACAAACCCGGAAAAAATCACCAATAATCCGTTTCGAAAAATCTTGTGTAGATCCGGCAGCACAAATCCATAGGGCATAAAACAGATCACATTACCCACCAGATTCGTAAATACCGCCATGGCCCCCAGCTTGTGACGGTACACCCAATATCTGCGTATTTCCTTGAATAGCACCAGATTATAGTGGTACTCTTCCGAAACATTCGCGCGTCCATACCAATCCGAAAACAACAAAAAATACATAAGGACAAGCATATACAGCATAAAAAAAATCCGGCTGATAAGCTGAATCCGTTTCGTTAATTTGATACTCACTCTTTCCTCCACGCGCAAATATGCGCCATGCAAGAAACCCACCGTTGCGCAAAAACAAATCTTCGGTAGCTTTTCTGCATACTAAAGCATACAGAAATTCTGCCGCCACACAGAACCTATCCTGACATGATGGCCTTTCTGTATACTCAAGGTATATAAAATATCCCGTCTACTGCCAGTATATACCCATGGCAGACGAAATATGACTGCCATCTCCGGATTTACACCAGAAATGCCAGCCTCCTCGCCGGATATGCACCGGCCTGCAGCCAATCAGATCATCATTTTGGCCTTTTCCCCCAACAATCTGGCGCCGTTGACCAACAAAAGAACCCCTGTAGCCACACCGGTTGCCAGAATGACAATCCCCAGGGTCAGATTCAATGCACCAGAATGGGAAAGAGTTTTGTAAGTTTTTTCATTCATTGAAATTACCTCCCGTCTTCTGCACCGTACTGGGCATAGTATGCATCAATTGCCTTTTTTAATGTATCGTCTATGACTATTTTTCCCTTGTACTCTCTGTTATACAGATGTTCCACCACCTCAGCCATAGTTACGATAGCCGTGGTCTCAAGGCCGTAATTTTCCTTGATTTCCTGCAAAGCGCTCTTTGTGCCCTGGCCCCGCTCCATGCGATCTACAGACACACACAGCCCCAGCGGCTTCACATCTCCCTGAGCCTTTAGGACCGGCAACGTCTCCTGGATCGACGTACCTGCCGTGGTCACATCCTCAATGATCACGATCCTGTCCCCATCCTGGATCGGACTGCCAAGGAGGATTCCCTTATCGCCGTGATCTTTGACCTCCTTGCGGTTAGAACAATAACGGATATCCGCTCCATACATCTCGCTGATCGCCATGGTCGCAGCCACGGTAAGAGGAATGCCCTTGTAGGCCGGCCCGAACAGTACGTCAAAATCTACACCGAATTTTTCCTGAATTGCTCTGGCATAGTACTGTCCCAGCCGTCTCAGCTGGGCGCCGGTCCGGTAAAATCCTGTATTGACAAAAAAGGGAGTTTTGCGGCCGCTCTTCGTCACAAAATCACCGAATTTGAGCACACCACAGTCCACCATAAACTCGATAAATTCCTTTTTGTATGTCTCCATTTGTCTGTTTTCTCCTTTATTCTAAAGAATTTCCTGTCAGCACACTGCCCCGATCAATGTGCGCAGATCTTCCACACCATGGCGAGCCATATACTTCTCAATGCCGTCAGCAATTTCTACCGTAGCACCGGGATTGCGGAAATTGGCTGTTCCCACAGATACTGCTGTGGCGCCTGCCAGAATAAATTCCAGGGCATCCTCCGCCGTAGTTATACCGCCCATGCCGATGATCGGTATCTCCACCGCCTGAGCTGTCTGATAAACCATACGCACAGCCACTGGTTTGATAGCCGGGCCCGAGAGCCCGCCCGTTTTATTCGCCAGGGCAAACACCCGGCGTTCCACATCAATCTTCATTCCCGTCAGAGTATTAATCAGGGACAGGGCATCGGCCCCTCCGGCTTCGGCGGCCCGGGCCGTCTCGGTGATGTCTGTCACATTAGGACTAAGCTTCATGATCACCGGCTGCCTGGC
>DPJQ01000080.1:0-832 GCA_003542935.1 Lachnospiraceae bacterium
AGTATGCAGAAAAGTATGCAGAAAAGTATGCAGAAATAAAATTAGAAAATGCAAGGCTGGATAATCTGCTCGATTCTGTAAAAAAAGTAATGATGAATTTGAAGATGGGGGCTGAACAAGCGATGAACGTGCTTGAGGTTAATGATAGCGACAGAGTGATATTACAGAAAAGATTGTGAATATGCCTATGTGAAATTATTTACAGAATAGATGTAATCTTGTCCTGCAGATTTCTGTTGTGGTAAGTCAGGAGAAATCTGCTAATGGCAGGTTCTGTAGATAGTGAAATGAAAAAATTGAAAATGGAGATTCGTAAAATACAGGGAGCATTCTGGTAAAACAGTATGCTCCTGCTTTCCTTTTTACAGAAAAAAACAGGTTGCCAGAAATGCCTGTTTTTGAGAATGCGAACGAGCGTTTGCACCGTATGGACAAGGGAAGATGGATGTGATAAAATGTATTTCAATCTGGGCATAATTGTCCGGCTGGTTTTCCTTTTTCCGTCTGTTACGGAAAAGATAGTTGAGTAACCAAAATTCGTCGGGAAGCTGTTTTTGGAAAAAATGAAGACGTGCCCCGACGAATTTCTGCCTCATAGACGAACTTTTTCACTATAGATCCAGGAGGTGATTTTAAGCCCATGTTGTTCAAGCTGCACAGTCAATACCAGCCCACCGGCGACCAGCCCCAGGCCATAGAAGCCCTGGTAAAAGGCTTCCAGGAGGGCAACCAATTCCAGACTTTACTTGGTGTTACGGGTTCCGGCAAGACCTTCACCATGGCCAATGTGATAGAGCAGCTGCAGAAGCCCACTTTGGTAATAGCGCACAAT
>DPJQ01000080.1:1111-2872 GCA_003542935.1 Lachnospiraceae bacterium
AATAGCGCACAATAAGACCCTCGCGGCCCAGCTGTACGGGGAATTCAAAGAATTTTTCCCTGAGAACGCGGTGGAGTATTTTGTGTCCTACTACGACTATTACCAACCTGAAGCCTACGTCCCCTCCACCGACACCTACATTGCCAAAGACTCTGCCATCAACGATGAGATCGATAAGCTGCGCCTGTCTGCCACGGCAGCCTTGAGTGAGCGGCGGGACGTTGTGATTGTATCCAGTGTCTCCTGCATCTACGGTATCGGAAGCCCGAAAGACTACCAGAACATGATCATCTCCCTTCGCCCGGGTATGGAAAAGGATAGGGATGAAGTGCTGCGTCGGCTTATTGATATTCAATACGATAGAAACGAACTTGATTTTCACCGGGGAACTTTTCGGGTGCACGGGGATGTGGTGGATATTTTTCCTGCGGATGCCGGAGAAACGTATATTCGGGTGGAATTTTTTGGGGATGAGGTCGATCAGATCAAGGAGATGGATGCGCTAAAAGATGAACCTCTGTGCAGTCTCCAGCATGCGGCTATCTTCCCGGCTTCCCATTATGTGGTGGCTCCCGAGAAGATCAAACAGGCTGCCGCAGAGATTGAAGAGGAACTACAGGAACAGGTAAAATATTTCAAGGGTGAGGATAAGCTGATCGAGGCCCAGCGGATCTGGGAACGTACGAACTTTGACATGGAGATGCTGAAAGAGACAGGATTCTGTTCCGGCATCGAGAATTATTCCCGCTACCTGGCGGGACTTGCGCCGGGACAGCCTCCCTACACGTTGATTGACTATTTTCAGGATGATTTTCTGATCATCATTGACGAGTCCCACATGACCATCCCTCAGGTTCGGGGAATGTATGCGGGGGATCAGTCAAGAAAACGAACATTAGTGGATTATGGTTTCCGCCTGCCCTCCGCTCTGGACAACCGTCCCCTGAATTTCGGGGAGTTTGAGTCCAGGATCGATCAGATGCTGTTTGTGTCCGCCACACCGGGCCCCTATGAGGCGGATCACGAGCTGTTCCGTGCGGAGCAGGTGATCCGTCCCACGGGATTGCTTGATCCCCGGGTGGAGGTACGGCCCGTGGAGGGACAGATCGATGATCTGATCGGTGAAGTGCGAAAGGAGACCGAAAAGAATAATAAGGTACTGATCACTACGCTGACCAAGCGGATGGCCGAGGATCTGACCGATTATATGAAGGAAGTGGGCATCCGTGTACGCTATCTGCATTCCGATATTGACACCCTGGAGCGCACGGAGATCATACGGGATATGCGGTTGGATGTTTTTGACGTGCTGGTGGGTATCAACCTGCTCAGGGAGGGTCTGGATATCCCGGAGATTTCTCTGGTGGTGATTCTGGATGCGGACAAGGAGGGATTCCTGCGATCAGAGACATCCATGATTCAGACCATCGGCCGGGCTGCCAGAAATGTGGACGGACATGTGATCATGTATGCGGATACTGTCACGGAATCCATGCGGGTGGCTATAGAGGAGACAAAGCGCCGCCGCCAGATTCAGGAAGCATATAATGAAGAGCATCACATCACACCAACATCTATAAAAAAAGCGGTTCGGGAATTGATCAGTATTTCTAAAGAAGTGGCAAAAACAGAGAAAAAGCTGGCTAAAGATCCGGAATCCATGGACCGTAAGGAGCTGGAGAAACTGGTGGGCGAGGTACAAAAGCAGATGCTGAAGGCTGCGGCAGAGCTGAATTTCGAGGCAGCGGCAGAGCTGCGTGA
>DPJQ01000080.1:3152-3807 GCA_003542935.1 Lachnospiraceae bacterium
CGAGGCAGCGGCAGAGCTGCGTGATAAAATGCTGGAACTTAAGAAAAATTTAAATGAACTGAAAGGAGAGTAAAATAAATATGTCAGGGGAGATAAGAAAAATTTTAGTGGTTGTAATCTGGTTGGTTTTGATTTTTGGTATGATATCCCCGGCGCCGGTTCGGGCAGCGGAAAAAAAGAGCAGTCAGACCGCCAGTGCAAAAGGGAAATGGCAAACGAAGAAGGGCCGAAAATATTTTAAAAAAGCGGATGGCCATTATGCGAAGGGAAGCTGCAGGATAGATGGAAAGTATTATGTTTTCAGCCGGAAAGGGAAGTTGATGTGCCCTGAAAAAGCTTCTCTGAAAACAGTTATGGAAGAAACTTATTATGTCAGTTCCTCAGGACGGGCCATCGGCGGATGGAACATAATCGGGGACAATTTGTACTATAGTGAAAAAACGGGTCTGATTAAAAAGAATACGGTGCGCGAAGGGATTACCCTGTCTAAAACAGGGGCTGCAAAAAAAAATAGAGCGTACAAAATGAAAGTGAAAGTCATGAAAACAGTCGCATCTGTTACTAAATCAAAAAAGACTAAAGAGAAAAAGCTCCGCGCCTGTTGGAAATATATATCCGGGAAAGAATTTCGGTACAGGCTAAAATATCCGGATCT
>DPJQ01000206.1 GCA_003542935.1 Lachnospiraceae bacterium
CTCATTTTTCTACGAAAAATGGCTGCTTTCTTATGTTTTGCGGGGTCCAAAGTCATATTTTATCATGCAAGCATGACAAATATGACTTTGGGACCCGCAAAACATGAGAAAGTAGCCATTTTTCGTAGAAAAATGAGCGGATTTCGAATGTTTTCAGGATTTCGAGAGCACAAAGTGCGGAGAAATCCGTGTATCATAGGGGTCAAAATACCTTTTGACCCCAACATCATGACTTTGTTACTGTTCACACCATGACTAATCACCCCGCTGATTAGTCATGGGCCAGTATAGTTATGGGGCCAAAGCATATGCCCCATCGCCGCAGGCGATTTTAAATGGATTTTGCATTGTAACTGTGAAGGTACTGAACAGTTACCTGTTCTGAATAAAGTGTTTTCCTCATATAGTAAATAAAAAAGGTTGTGGGCCGGCGGATGGGAGTCATGAGATCACAAACGAGGCGCGGAGGGCCGCCGGAGGATGAGTTTTCCCCTTTTGGGAAAGCACATACGATCGCCACATTTCAAGGCAGATCCGAACTTTACATAGAAAACTTCAAAAAGCTGCAGTATTTTTCCTGTAATGAGATATGTGTACAGACCGGATCCTATCGGATGCGGATACAGGGAAAGCAACTCAAAATCTGTTTTTTTACTCCTGATGAGATGAAGATTACCGGCCAGATGGAATTAATTTGTTTTTGCTGAAATGAAAATGAGCATTTTTATCAGGAGGAAAACTTTGCGAGGACAACATATTTCTCCCAGGGGGAAGATCACCTTTTCCGTCCATGGGAAAGAGCCGGTTCGTTTCTTTAATCTGTGCCGGATGGGCGGATTGATGCTGATGGATGTCTGCGAGGAGGAGGGCTGCTATTTTTGTGCCCTGTATCTGGAAGATTTCCGAAAGATCCGCCCTCTGTGCAGGAAAGCCCATGTGCATATACATATATGTAAAAAGGAAGGAGTACCATTTCTGGTGCATGCGATGCAGGCCAGAATGGTATTTTTTGTTGGTGTGGTTCTGGCGGCATGCACGTTGTGGCTGTGTTATCAGTTTATCTGGGATATCCGCATAGAAGGCAACAGCTACTATTCCACCCAGACGATTCTGCGCCGCATGCGGGAGCAGGATGTATACTGCGGTAAACTTAAATCGTCCATTGATGCGAAGGCCCTGGCTGCCGCCTTGCGGGAAACCTGTCCCCAATTATCCTGGGTTTCAGTAGAAAAGGAAGGGACGGTCCTGAACGTATCGGTCAAGGAGGCCCTTTTTGAGGATGAGGAAGGGGCGGAAACGGAAGAAGAGACGAGCAGTCTGTACGCCGATAAAGAAGGTCTGGTGCTGTCTGTGGTGGCACGGGCCGGTATACCAAAGGTGCAGGCCGGGGATTATATATATCCGGGAGAACTGTTGGTGGATGGTGAGATCCCGATTCTGGATGACGGAGGAACCGTTGTAGGTTATCAATACTGTCAGGCAGATGCCGATATCATTCTGGCTTCTGCCTACAGCTACTACGATGAGCTGAAACTGGATTATAGAAAAAAAATATACGCCGGAAAAAAAATTAAAGGGCTGTGGCTGCGCCTGGGAGAGAACAACCTGTCCCTCCATGAACAAGACAGAGAGCCACAAACTGAGTGGGAGACAGATTTTTGTCAGTGGCGTTTGTCGGATGCCTTTCTGCTTCCGGTCAGCCATGGCCTGATTTGGGAGAAAGAGTACACATATGTAAATGCGAAATACTCAAATACCCAGGCGAAAATGATTCTAAATGCACATTTTTCGGATTTTTTTGAACATTTAGAGAAAAAGGTAATGCAGATTACGTCAAATAATGTTAAAATACAGATGACGGGGCAGTCCGCCATCGCCTTTGGCACGATAGAAGCCGAGGAGAAAACCGGAATGTCGATGCCCACTCAAAAAAGTGGGGAAATTATAGAAAGGAATACGCAAACTGAATAATACAGTCTATGGTGGAAGAAATATTGGAAATACCTGCGGAGCATGAACAGAATGTGTTCGGTCAGTTTGACAGCCATATCAGGAAAATCGAGCGCACTCTACAGGTCACGGCGATCGCCCGAGATGGTCAGCTTAAGATCAGCGGCGACGAAGCTGCGGTTCACAGGGCGGCCGTTATTTTGAAACAGCTCCTTGAACTTTCAAGGAGAAAAAATATCATCAACGAGCAGAACGTCAATTATCTTCTGGCCATTTCCGAGGATGAGAAGGCTCAGGCTTATGTAGAGATGGATAAGTCCTGTATCTGCCGCACTATAAACGGCAAACCTGTTAAACCTAAGACTTTTGGACAAAAGAAATACGTGGAAGCCATACACAATAACAAGATTGTGTTTGGCATCGGCCCGGCGGGAACCGGAAAGACATATCTGGCCATGGCCATGGCAGTCACCTCTTTTCGGAATGATGAAGTAAGCCGGATCATTCTGACCCGTCCGGCCATTGAAGCAGGAGAGAAGCTGGGATTTTTGCCCGGCGATCTGCAGAGCAAGATAGATCCTTATCTGCGGCCGCTCTACGATGCTCTATATCAGATCATGGGGCCGGAAAGTTTTCAGAAAAACATGGAAAAGGGATTGATTGAGGTGGCGCCGCTGGCTTATATGCGGGGGCGGACATTGGATAATGCCTATATTATCCTGGATGAGGCCCAGAATACCACACCGGCTCAGATGAAAATGTTTCTGACCAGGATCGGTTTCGAATCGAAAGTAATCGTCACCGGTGATTCCACCCAAAAGGATCTGCCAAAGGAGCAAAAATCAGGCCTTGAGGTGGCTGCCGAAGTATTGAAAGGCATTGAGGATATCGCCTTTTGTGAGCTGACTGGGGATGACGTAGTACGCCATCCGCTGGTGCAAAAAATCGTACAGGCTTATGAGGCTTATGAGAAAAAGGTAGCAAAGCCTAAAAAACACGCTGCGGCGAGAAAGGCGAGATCATGACGCTGCTTTATGACAATGAACACGAATATGGTTTTTCTTTCGATGCGGAAAAACTGGCGAAGGCGGTGATCTGCGCTGTTCTGGAGCAGGAAGGATGTCCTTATGAAGCAGAGGTCAGTCTGAGTCTGGCCGATGAGGATGAGATCCGGTCGGTCAACCGGGAGTTCCGGGATACGGATCAGGTGACGGATGTGCTGTCTTTTCCGATGCAGGATTTTGTCAAACCGGCAGCCTATGATTTTCTGGAAGAATCTATGGATGCCTTCCATCCGGAGAGCGGTGAACTGTTGCTGGGAGATATCATGATCTGTGTACCGCGCATGAGGCGCCAGGCCAGTGAATATGGTCACGGAGAAAGAAGGGAATTCGCGTTTCTGGTTGCCCACAGCACGCTTCATCTGCTTGGTTATGACCACATGACAGATGTGGAGAGAATGTTTATGGAGGCCAGACAGCGGCAGGTACTGGAGAATTTACAAATCACAAGATAGGAGATTAAGAAAATGAAATTAAACACGCGAAAATGTATAGCGCTTGGATTGACGGCTGTTTTATGTCTGTCGGGATGCGGTAAAAAAGAAGCCTCGGAGGTTCCCAGCCAGACATTGCCGGCGGAATCGGAATCCTCATCTGTAATGATGGAGAGTTCGAATCCGGAAGAATCGGCGCTGGTTGCAGAGGAGATCGAGGAAGACGACGCTCCCGAAGGCCAGGTGACCAGCTATCTGACCGGAGAATATGTGGATGCCGCGATCGGACAAAAACGTCCGGTGGCTATCATGCTCAGCAATGTCAAGGATGCCGTGCCCCAGTCCGGGATCGAGAAGGCTTCCATCGTATATGAAGCTCCTGTGGAGGGCGGAATTACCCGTATGATGGGCCTGTACGAAGATTATCAGGACCTGGAGAAAATCGGCTCCGTGAGAAGCGCAAGGAAATACTTTGTAGAGCTGGCTCTCGGCCATGATGCCGTTTACATCAGTTACGGCCATTCCAAATATGCAGTAAAACTTCTGGATAATGAATCCACCGATAATCTCGATGGCGTGGAAGGCTCCGGCGCCAATGTATTTTACCGCACCAGCGACCGTGTAGCTCCCCACAATGCCTATACCAGCACAGAGGGGATCTTAAAAGGTATCGAGACACAGGGATTTGATATGAATTATCCTGCCAGCTATGAAGGCTATTTCGATTTCGTTCATTCGGGGGAAAGCACTTCCTATGAAGGTGCAGCGGCGACTACTGTCAAGACCGGCTATGTACACAATAATCCTTCATTTACTTACAATGAAGAAGATGGCCTGTATTACCGCAGCCAGTTTGGCGATAAGCAGGTAGATATTGAGACCGGCAACCAGCTTGCTTTCAAAAATCTGGTACTGCAGTACTGTGATTACGAAATGTTCGGAGATGGAAAATCTCTGGATATTGACACGAAATCCGGCGGAAAAGGAAAATATATCGCAAACGGCATAGCTGTGGATACGACCTGGACTTATGACAAAGAGACCGGTATTGCCCACTTTTTCCTTGAGGACGGCTCGGAATTGAAAATGAATCCCGGCAAAACCTACGTGGGCATTATACTGAACGAAAACGCAGATAAAGTAGAGATTTCATAATGTAGTTGTTCCGCAGAAAATTCAGGAGAATTGCTATAAAAACTGAATAGAGACGGTAAAAAAGCCAATACTGAGAAAAAAAGGAGTTCGCCATGAACCACAGATTTTCTCGTATTGGCTTTTTTGTATTCTGGCTGGCCATGACAGTACTGATGTTCGGACTTGTGGGCCTGACCTTTGGAAATGAACGGAAAGAAAAAAAGAAAAGCGAAACAACGGAAGTCAGAGAAGCCCTGCAGACAACGGCATCCGCCGCCGTGACAGGTGAATCCTTCCAATTGGTTGAGGAAAACGGGTATGTGACCGTTGTTGATCAGGGTGGAGCGGTCTATGAATACACAGATATCAGTCTGGCGCATCTTCCGGACGTTCTGCAAGATGAAATCCGCCAGGGCAAACGCATGTCCAGCATTCTGGAGGTATACAGCTTTCTGGAAAATTACAGCAGCTAAATTCACAAGCTTATTTTTCTCCTTGCCGATTTCAGAATAGGGTAGTACAATATAAAAGTTCAGGCAGGGCCTGGATCACTGTACCATTTTATATGTGGGAGAGGATTATGAATCAAAAAGATTTAGACCGTATCAATGAACTTGCCCGTAAATCCAAATCCGTAGGTCTGACCGGCCAGGAGAAAGAAGAACAGGCCAGGCTCCGACGACTCTATATCGAAAGTGTACGCATGAATCTGCGCTCACAGCTCGATGTGATTGATGTTCGGGAAAAAGACGGAACCATCACCAACCTGGGAGAAAAATATGGAAACAAAACAAAACATTAGGAAACGGATTTTCCGGCTGCGCAGCCAGGTCACGGATGCGCAGATACATAATGACAGTCTGGCCATCCTGAACAGACTGACCGATACCGATGCTTACAAATGTGCCCGCCAGGTATTTACTTATGTGGATTTTAAGCATGAGGTAGAGACCCGCGATCTGATCCGCGGCTGCATAGCTGACGGAAAAGAAGTCGCCGTACCCAGAGTGCGGGGCAAAGATATGGATTTTTACCATTTGACGGATTTTGGCCAGCTGGAACCGGGGTATTTTGGCATACCGGAACCGATGCGGGGAGAGATCGTCACCTGGGAAGACGCCCTTATGATTGTTCCCGGCGTAGCTTTTGATCCGGCCTGCCACCGGGTGGGCTATGGGCAGGGCTTTTATGACCGGTATCTGTCCCGCCACCCTGATCATCCTGCCATCGCTCTGGCATTCTCCTTCCAGATCGTCGAAGCAGCCCCCTGGGAAGCCACGGATATCCTGCCGGACATGGTCATCACGGAAAAAGAAATCTATAGGAAATAATTTTCGCATGCTCCGATCCTGTTATGCATAATCGACCAGGAAACATCATATATTGGTTACGGACAGGAGGGAGCTATATGATGATTCTGAACAAACGATATTCCGGCCGGGAAATTCGCGAAAATATGCAGCTCCTGGCGGAAGCATACAGCGAGTTTGCCGTATATCGGGAGATTGGCGTAAGCCATGATGAGAGACCCATCGGCATGATTCGGATCGGGCTTGGAAAGCCAACGCTGGTTCTGACGGGAGGGCTCCATGGCAGAGAGTCCGTCAATCCGGTTGTTCTGCTGCACATGCTGGAGAGATATCTGCAATGTTTCAAGGCGGAAGAAACCCTTGACGGATATGATGTCTGCCGGCTGCTGGAACAGACATCCCTGTGTGTGATCCCGTTATTGAATCCGGACGGCTATGAGATCGCTCAGAACGGCTTTAACCGAATACATAATCCCATGCTGGCACAGATGTGTCGTATGAAACGCATTCCGGCCGCCGAATGGAAAATGAATGCCCGGGCGGTGGACATAAATCGAAATTTCCCCTGCCAGAGCTATAGTCCGGCTGCCGCAGATGATTTTCCTGCCAGCGAGAGGGAGACTCAGGCACTGATACAGGTATTTAAAGACTACAATACCGTAAGCTATCTGGATTTCCACTCCCGTGGCAAAATCATTTACTATTTCCGTCGGGCAAAATCATATGGTTTTAATGCAAAAAGCGCCCGGATCGCCCGGCGCCTTGAACGTCTGTCCGGCTATACCCTGGGCACTCCCGCCAACGAGGGAAACGGACAGGGGGACGGCGGTAATTCCGTACAATATTACGCAGAGCAGTTCGATCATCCTGCACTGACTATAGAGACATTGCCGGAACAGGCAGAATTTCCCCTGGACTGCGGTTATCAGAGGGAGACTTACCGCGAAATATATCTGCTGCCGCTGGAAATGCTCAGGACAATCTCAAGGATAAAAAAAGGAGAATACCAGAAAGATGTACAACGAAATTGATTTAAATACTATAGATTTAAATCAGGCCCCTCCCACTGAAGAACCGGCCAGACAATACTATTACATAGCAAAATGCCGGGAATGGGTGAGGGACTATGAACAGAAAAACGGCCGTCGCCCCCGCTCCTGTGTGGTCAACATGGGGTGCCAGATGAACGCCCGGGACTCGGAAAAGCTGGAAGGGGTACTGGAACAGGCCGGTTATGAGAAAACAACCCGGGAGGAAGACGCGGATTTTATCATTTACAACACCTGTACCGTGCGGGAAAATGCTAACAAGCGCGTCTATGGCCGTCTCGGATACCTGCACAGTCTGAAAAAGAAAAATCCCGGCCTTGAGATCGCCCTGTGCGGTTGCATGATGCAGGAAAAGCAGGTAGTGGACAAGCTGAAAAAAAGTTATCGTTTCGTCAATCTTGTCTTTGGCACCCATAACATCTACCAGTTTGCCGAACTGCTCAGCCGAACCCAGGGCAGTGACCGTATGGTGGTGGACACCTGGGAGGATACGGACAAAATCGTGGAAAATCTGCCGGTTGACCGCAAATACCCCTTTAAATCCGGGGTAAATATCATGTTCGGCTGTAACAATTTCTGCAGTTACTGTATCGTACCCTATGTGCGCGGCCGGGAAAAAAGCCGCAGGCCGGAGGAAATTCTCGATGAGATCCGCCGTCTGGTGGCAGACGGTGTACTCGAAGTCATGCTGCTGGGACAAAATGTCAATTCCTACGGAAAAAATCTGGACGAACCTGTCACTTTTGCGCAGCTTCTGCGGAGAGTAGAGCAGATCGATGGCTTAAAACGGATCCGCTTTATGACTTCCCATCCCAAAGATCTGTCGGATGAATTGATCAGCGCTATGGCGGAGAGCAAAAAAGTCTGCCGTCATATCCATCTGCCCCTGCAGTCCGGCAGCAGCCGCATATTACAGGCTATGAACAGACGCTATACAAAAGAGCAATATCTGGCATTGACGGAAAAAATCCGCCGGGCCATCCCCGATATCTCTATCACCACGGACATCATTGTCGGTTTTCCCGGGGAGACAGAAGAAGATTTCGAGGAGACTATGGACGTGGTACGCCGAGTGCGCTACGACAGCGCCTTTACCTTTATCTATTCCAAACGTACCGGGACACCGGCCGCTGCCATGGAAGATCAGGTGCCGGAGGATGTGGTGAAAAGGCGTTTTGACCGGCTCCTGGCGCTGGTGCAGGAAATTTCCAGGGAGGTTTCGTCCCGCTATACGGGGCAGGTGAAGGAAGTACTGGTTGAGGAGGTCAACGGACAGGATGCCGCACTGGTCACCGGGCGTATGGATAACAATCTTCTTGTTCACTTTCCGGGAACCGCCACGGATATAGGCAGGATTATTTCCGTTCATCTGGATATCTGCAAGGGTTTTTATTATATGGGTACTAAAGTCTAAGATAAAAATACGAACAGGACGGTAAAAGCTTTGACATTATCACCAATGATGCAGCATTATCTGAAAACGAAAGAAGAAAATCCGGGCTGTATTCTTTTTTACAGACTCGGAGATTTTTATGAGATGTTTTTCGATGATGCCTTGACGGTAACAAAGGAACTGGAGATCACACTGACGGGTAAAGACTGCGGTCTTGAGGAGAGGGCACCCATGTGCGGCGTACCTTACCATGCGGCAGAGACTTACATTAACCGGCTTGTGGCCAAAGGCTATAAAGTGGCTATCTGTGAACAGATGGAAGATCCGCGGACAGCCAAAGGTATGGTAAAGCGGGAAGTCGTCCGGGTGGTAACTCCCGGCACCAATATGAACACCACAGGGATCGAAGAATCGCGAAATAATTATCTTATGTCAATCGTCTACATGGAAGACCATTTCGGTCTTTCCATTGCCGATATCAGCACCGGAGACTGTTATGTCACCGAGGTGGACAAGTCCCGTAAGCTTTTGGATGAGATCGGGAAATTCGCTCCCTCGGAGATCATCTGTAACCAGCCCTTTTTTGTCAGCGGCGTAGATGTGGATGATTTACGGGAACGATTGCAGATCGCGTTAAATGGACTGGACGCCTGGTATTTCGATGATGCGCTCTGCAAAAAAACGTTATTGGAGCATTTTCATCTGATTTCTCTGGAAGGATTGGGGCTGGGCGACTACGACAGCGGCCTCATCGCGGCAGGCGCTCTGTTTCTGTATCTCAAAGAAACCCAGAAAAATAATCTGTCCAATATGACTCGGATCAGCCCTTATGTGACAGACAACTTCATGCTGATCGACAGTTCCAGCCGCAGAAATCTGGAGCTGGTGGAAACTCTTCGGGAGAAGCAGAAAAGGGGATCCCTTCTCTGGGTATTGGATAAGACAAAAACGGCCATGGGAGCCCGTATGTTACGGAGTTATGTGGAGCAGCCTCTCATCGACGCGGAGGATATCGAGGCCCGCTATGACGCCATAGAAGAATTGAATAAAAACGCCATGGACCGGGATGAGATCCGGGAGTATTTAAATCCTGTCTATGATATGGAACGGCTGATCAGCCGCATCAGCTACCAGTCGGCTAATCCCAGAGATCTCCTTGCTTTCCGTTCTTCCCTGGAAATGCTGCCTCATATCCGAAATGTATTGCGTGAATTCTCTTCTCCGGAGATGAAACAGATCTATGAGGATATGGATGCCCTGGAGGACATCTGTGACCTGATCGGTTCGGCCATTGTGGATGAGCCGCCTCTGGCCATGAAAGAGGGCGGTATCATTCGGGACGGTTACAATACGGATGTGGACACTTACCGTCATGCCAAGACCGAGGGGAAGACCTGGCTGGCCGAGCTGGAGACTGCGGAGCGGGAAAAAACCGGGATCAAAAATCTTCGCGTGAAGTATAATAAGGTGTTCGGATACTACTTAGAGGTGACAAATTCCTTCAAAAATCTGGTGCCGGACTATTACACCCGTAAGCAGACTCTGACGAATGCAGAACGCTACATAACTCCCCGGCTTAAAGAGCTGGAGGACACGATCCTCGGGGCAGAGGACAAGCTCTATTCACTGGAATACATACTTTTTGCCCAGATCCGGGATACCGTCGCCGCCCAGGTGGAGCGGATCCAGCGTACGGCCAAGGCGGTGGCCCGCCTGGACGTATATGCGTCACTGTCTCTGGTAGCCATGCGCAACAACTATGTGCGTCCAACGTTAAACAGCAAGGGAGTCATCGATATCAAAAACGGCCGCCATCCTGTAGTGGAAAAAATGATTCCCAACGATATGTTTATTGCCAACGATACGCAGCTGGATAATGGCAGCAACCGGATTTCCATCATCACCGGACCCAATATGGCCGGCAAGTCCACCTACATGCGCCAGACAGCGCTGATCGTCCTGATGGCTCAGATCGGCTCCTTTGTTCCCGCCGAGAAGGCAAAGATCGGTATTGTAGATCGGATTTTCACCCGGGTGGGAGCTTCCGATGATCTGGCCAGCGGCCAGAGTACTTTTATGGTGGAGATGACGGAGGTGGCCAATATTCTGCGCAACGCTACACCGAAAAGTCTGCTGATTCTGGATGAGATCGGCAGGGGTACCAGCACTTTCGACGGCCTCAGCATCGCCTGGGCAGTCATTGAGCATATAGCTAACACCAGGCTTTTAGGCGCCAAGACGCTCTTTGCCACCCATTATCATGAGTTGACAGAACTGGAGGGAAAACTGGCCGGAGTCAATAATTATTGCATCGCAGTAAAAGAACGTGGGGATGATATCGTGTTCCTGCGTAAGATCGTGCGGGGCGGGGCGGACAGAAGCTACGGCATTCAGGTGGCCAAACTGGCCGGTGTGCCGGATTCTGTCATCGAGCGGGCCAAGGAGCTGGCGGAACAGCTTTCGGATGCGGATATCACCGAAACCGTGAAAGATATGGCCGGGATAAAGAAATCCAAAAAGAAGGTTCCCCACTACGACGAAGTGGATATGAAACAGATGACGCTTTTTGACACGGCAAAGGATGATGATATTCTGCAGGAATTAAAGGATATTGACGTGGGTAATCTTACGCCGGTGGATGCACTGAACACAATTTATCGGCTGCAAAACAAGCTGAAAAACCGATGGGGATAAGCGACCAGGGGAGGAAAACATGGCACAGATTGCCGTTTTGGATCAGGAGACAATTGATCAGATTGCTGCAGGGGAGGTAGTAGAGAGGCCGGCTTCAGTAGTAAAGGAGCTGGTGGAGAATGCCATTGATGCCGACTCCACAGCCGTTACTGTGGAGGTGAAGCAGGGGGGCATCACGTTTATCCGCATCACGGATAACGGCTGTGGTATCGGAAAAGAACAGCTTTCTTTGGCTTTTCTGCGCCATGCTACCAGTAAACTGAAAAAGATGCAGGATCTGTGGGCTATCGGTTCTCTGGGGTTTAGAGGGGAGGCTCTGTCCAGTATTGCGGCGGTGGCACAGGTGGAGATGATCACAAAACAGCGGGAGGATCTGACCGGGGTGCGTTACTGCATTGACGGCGGCCGGGAGCAATCCTGTGATGAGGTGGGTGCGCCGGACGGTACCACGATCCTGGTGCGCAATCTGTTTTACAATACGCCGGCCAGGGCAAAATTTTTAAAGACTCCGGCCACGGAGGGAAACTATATCACCGGCTACATGGAACAGCTGGCTCTGTCGCACCCGCAGATTTCTTTTAAATATATTTTAAACGGTCAGCTCCGCTTTCAGACGGCGGGGAACGGAAAACTAAAAGAGATCATTTATCAGATTTACGGGCGGGATATTACAGAGGAACTGGTGGAGATCGGCTGCCGAAAAGAAGGAATGGATATTCATGGATATATCGGCAAACCTGTGGTGTCCCGGGGGAACCGGAATTTTGAAAACTATTATGTGAATGGACGGTACGTGAAGGACCGCATTCTGATGAAAGCCATAGAAGAAAGCTACCGGGGGTTTCTCATGCAGCATCAGTATCCGTTTACCTGCCTTTTTTTGGAGCTTGACGGCGGAAAGGTGGACGTTAATGTTCATCCCTCCAAGATGGAAGTGCGTTTTTCCGATCAGGAGAATATATATCAGTCAGTGAAACAGGTGCTGACAGATGCCCTTCGGGGAGCCGTGCTGGTTCCGAAAGTACAGCTTGAGAAAGAGAGTAAATCCGCCCGGAGCAAACCGTCCGAGGCGCAGATGCCGGAGCCGTTTGAAGAGAAACGAAGAGAAGAGTACCTGCACAGGCTGGAGAATGAATCAAAAAAGCAGGAAGCATCTAATACCGCCGGAGAAACAAAACCGACGTTTTCCGCTTTTCGGGAAAACACAGAAAACTATCATATTAAAAAACCCGTTCCGCAGCAGCAGTCCTCAAACGACGGCGGCAAAGTTCAGCAGATATCCCTTTTTGATGCGGATGAGCATTTTCCCTTTGCGGGAAAAGACAGGGCGGCATACCGGATCATCGGGCAGCTTTTTGATACTTACTGGCTCATTGAGTGTGGAGATGAACTGTATATCATCGACCAGCATGCCGCCCATGAGAAAGTTCTTTATGAGCAGATGATTAAATCCCATAAAAGGAGAGAAATTTTCTCGCAAATGGTATCGCCACCCATTGTGATCCAGCCTTCCATGCAGGAACGGCAGCTTCTGGAAACTCACATAGAACTGTTTGCGGAATATGGTTTCGAGGTGGAAGAATTTGGCCTTGATGCCTACTGTATCCGATCTGTCCCCCACAATCTCTACGGCATTGCCACAGACAGGCTTTTTATGGAATTGCTCAGCGAATGCTCGGGCAGCCTTGAAAAAAATGACAGCCGGGAGCTTATAGGAGAGAAGATTGCCACTATGGCCTGCAAAGCTGCGGTGAAAGGTAACAATCGCATGAGCGTTCCGGAAATGCAGCGGCTGATTGACGAGCTGCTGACTCTGGACAACCCCTATCAGTGTCCCCACGGCCGTCCGACTATCATTAAAATGAGCAAAACCGAACTGGAGAAAAAGTTCCGCAGGATCGTGTAGGGAGGATATCATGGAGAAAAAATCTCTCGTAATATTGACGGGCCCTACGGCTGTGGGAAAGACCGCGCTTTCCCTTGCGCTGGCCAGACAGATCGGCGGAGAGATCGTATCGGCGGATTCCATGCAGATATATAAATATATGGATATTGGTTCGGCGAAGATATCCCGTGAAGAGATGGCAGGAATTTCCCATCATCTGATTGATGTGTTGGATCCCAGGGAGCCCTTTAGTGTGGTTGCTTTCCAGCAGATGGCCAGAGCGGCCATGGAAGGCATCTACGGCCGCGGCCATATTCCCATACTGGTGGGGGGCACGGGATTTTACATACAGGCCGTAGTGCGGGATATTACTTTTACGGAGTCTGAGGATGACCCGGCATTCCGTGCCGCCTGTGATGCGTTGGTGCAAAAGGAAGGCCCGGAAGCACTGCATAATAAATTAAAAAAAATAGATCCCGCATCCGCAGAGGCCATTCACCCTCACAACAGCAAACGGGTAACCAGAGCTCTGGAATATTATCATCTGACCGGGCAGCCTATATCCGCCCATAACATGGAACAGCAGCAGAAAGAGTCTCCCTATGCGTTTGCCTATTTTGTGTTAAATGATAAAAGGGAAAAACTCTACGAACAGATTGACCGCCGTGTGGAAAGAATGCTGGCCGCAGGACTTTTGGATGAAGTGCGCCGTCTGTCTGCAATGGGCTGCAGCCGCCGGCATATTTCCATGCAGGGGCTTGGTTATAAGGAGCTGTTGGATTATCTGGACGGAAAGATCCGTTACGAGGAAGCCGTTTATCAGATCAAACGGGACACCCGTCACTTTGCCAAGCGGCAGATCACCTGGTTCAAACGCGAACGGGACGTAATCTGGATCAACAAGGATGATTTTGGCTACGACGACCAGCAAATGCTGACATTCATGATTCAGACTATGGCAAAGCGGGGAATACACTATCCAGTGTCTTGACCAGTTTACAGATAAAGACTTTTTTGATGCGTGGCGCCGACAGCGCTGCCAGACAACAGAACAGGAGAGACCATGACAGCAAAAAAACAGCATATGTACGAGAAACTTGGTATCAACCCGAAAGTATTCGCTTTCGGCGAGGAAACAGAAAACGCACTGCGCAGCCGTTTTGATGAATTTGATGCCCGGGCAGAGATGAATCAGATCAAAGTGCTTCAGGCGATGCAGGAGAGTAAAGTGAGTGAGGCCTGTCTGTATGGCACCACAGGATATGGCTACAATGATATAGGAAGAGATACACTGGAACAGGTTTACGCCCGCACTTTCCACACCGAAGCAGCGCTGGTGCGTCCCCAGATTGCCTGCGGTACCCATGCTCTGGCCGTGGCACTGGCAGCCAATTTACGGCCCGGCGACGAACTGATTTCTCCGGTGGGAAAGCCCTATGACACACTGGAAGAAGTCATTGGCATCCGGCCATCCCGCGGCTCTCTGGCTGAGTATGGTATCAACTACCGCCAGGTAGAGCTTCTGGAAGACGGGACATTTGATTATCCGGCTATCCGGGCCGCCATCACCCCCAGGACAAAACTGGCAGCAATTCAGCGTTCTAAAGGATATCTGACCCGACCCACTTTTTCCGTGAAACAGATCGGTGAACTGATTGCCTTCCTGAAATCCGTGAAACCGGATTTGATCTGTATGGTGGACAACTGCTACGGAGAATTTGTGGAATTATCCGAGCCCTCCGATGTCGGAGCGGATCTGCTGGTCGGCTCCCTGATCAAAAATCCCGGCGGCGGGCTGGCTCCCACGGGAGGCTATATTGCCGGCCGGGAAGATTTGATCGAAAATTGTGCCTGCCGCCTGACTTCGCCGGGACTGGGCCGGGAAGTGGGCGCCACCTTGAGTGTCAACAAGGATTTCTACCAGGGATTTTTTCTGGCGCCCACAGTAACGGCAGGAGCGCTAAAGGGGGCAGTGTTTGCAGCAAATATTTACGAAAAACTGGGCTTTCCGGTAGTTCCAAACGGCAGTGAGAGCCGGCACGATATCATTCAGGCGGTCACACTGGGTTCACCGGAAGGCGTGATCGCCTTCTGCCAAGGTATCCAGGCTGCCGCTCCGGTGGATAGTTTCGTGACGCCGGAGCCATGGGCCATGCCCGGTTATGACAGTGACGTGATCATGGCCGCCGGGGCATTCGTCCAGGGATCTTCCATTGAACTCAGCGCCGACGGTCCCATCAAACCGCCCTATACCGTATATTTTCAGGGCGGACTGACCTGGCATCACGCAAAAATCGGTATACTGATGAGCCTGCAGAAACTATATGAAGCAGGACTCGCACAATTATAAGTTACGGTAATTTAGGAGAGAGTACATGGATATCTGTATCGTAGGAGGCGGCCCTTCGGGTCTTATGGCAGCCTTATGGGCATCGGGAGGCGGCGGCCGGGTCACTTTGCTGGAGCAAAATGACAGACCGGGAAAA
>DPJQ01000068.1 GCA_003542935.1 Lachnospiraceae bacterium
GTTACTTTTCACGGCCTGGGGCCGCTCAAAGTAACGCTTCGGGGCGGCATTCCGAGTTTTGCTATGCAAAAGCCGCCCCTCACTCCTGAGTCATGTTCTCACGGAATGCGCAGTAAGTGCGCATTCCTGACCCGTGAAAAGTAATAAACTTTCAGCACTTCAGCCTTTTGCCGCAGGGCGCTGAACGTCCAGTGGACGTTTGTTAAGCGCCGACCGGAGTGAAACGCAGACACTTCCAATAGGCTGGGTTCAAAATATCTGGAAGATAAGGTGATTGTTGTGGTTATGGCCGGAACCAGGGAGAATTTTTATGACCAATTGAAACCATATATGAGAAAAATCTAAGATGTGGATGTTGCTCCGTCACCGCAGCAGCCCCATACTCCCCGTCAGCCGGTTCACTTTCTTTTTCGCCCCGCAGATCACAAGCCCCAGGTACTGAAGCTCCGCCTCCGGAACCCGGGCCATTTTTTCAATAAATTCCCCATAGGTCTTGCAGCTCTGAGCCAGGTCCGAAAAATCCACCACCGTTAATTCTTCGAAATCCGGCTCCCAGAGCCGTTCCCGCAGCTGCCGGATCACAGACACGGAGCCCTTCAGAACAGGCACCGGAAATTCAATGATACCCGGATGGCAGCGGCCGCTCTGGTCGGTGACGTCCATGCCGACCAAATCCGACCGCTCTTTTCCCAGGGTGATGCCCAGGATGGCCGCCGTGTTGGCGATGATGCCGAGGGGAAGGGTTTCGTCGATAACCATAACGCATTTCTCAGATTGTTCGTTCATAGTTTTTCCTCCTGTTACACATCCGAAAAAATCTCCCGATAAACCCCGGGCGACAGCCCAATAAACCGGTGAAAACATCCGGAAAAGTGGCTCTGATCGGCAAATCCGGTCTGCAGAGCCGCATCGGCGGGCAAAACGCCCTGTTCTAGCAGCTTTTTTGCCTTACCGATGCGGATATTCAGCAGGTAGTTGTAGGGCGTGACTCCTTTGGATTTCGTAAAGGCCCGAAGCAGGGTGGATTTGCTGAGGCCCATATGGCGGCAGATCTGATCCAGACAGAGATGCTCCCCATAGTGTTCCTCCATAAAGGCACAGGTTTTCTTGATTTCCGTTCTACACTCCGGGATACAGCTCTCGAAAGGCTGCCCGTATTGCCGGATCAGCAGGGAGATCAGGAAGAAGAGCTGCTCTTCTTTGTCAAACTCACGGGAACCTGCCATGATCCGCTCATGCAGGGGACGCAGATAACCGGCGGCGGCCTCGTCCCGGATCACGCAGGGGGAGTACCCGGGGAGGATACGTTTTCCGGTGATCTCCCCGGCCAGATCCAGCATGGTTTCTACGGGTATATTCATGCCCCGGTAATCCAGAGCCTCATCGTCACTCTGAACACAGGCATGGCTGTCGCCGGGATTAAAGAGGAGGATATCCCCCTTCCGGATCGTATATTCCTGGTTTCGGCAGGAGAGAATCCGCCGGCCGCCTTCCATGAAACCGATCACATAGTATTCATGGAAGTGATTGGGGAAGGGCTGCAAAACGCCCTCAAAGCGGTAAGCCTCCAGGCGCAGTTCTTTGTCGTAGATTACAGTGCGCATATCTTTTGTCACGGTATTTCCTCCGGTCAGGTTTCGCGGTATCGGCGGTATTTGGAATCGGTCGGTGTATGGATTCAGTATAGCAGACGGAATCCATATTCGGCTTGTAAGATATAGTCATTTTTTGCCTAAGAAAGAACCCCCGGAAGTATGCCAGTACAACCGGGGGGTGTTCTTTTTTGTCACTTTGGACGGCTTTGTTCTTTTGCCTAAAGGCATTATAGTATATGTGATTTTACAACAATATCAAAAGAATAAAGCAAGTAACAGGAGGCGTACCTCAGAAACATTTAAGCAATATAGTGCAAGAACAGGCAAATCTAAGTATAGCCCCTCCTTCCGAACCGTGCTATAATACGGAAAAGCATGGAGGAGGACAAAATGGATTATCAGGATATTTTACAGGGGGCAAAGGATAACATGGGCCCCTGCAAAGCCTGTCCGGTCTGCAACGGCATGGCATGCAAAAACCATATCCCCGGCCCGGGAGCCAAGGGAGTGGGCGATGTGGCGATACGCAATTATCAGAAATGGCAGGAGATCCGTGTGAATATGGACACCATCTGCGAGAATCTCCCGGCGGACACTTCCCTGGAGCTGTTCGGAGAGACGTACCGCTATCCGATTTTCGCTGCTCCGGTGGGGGCTATGAAGATGCATTACGGCGATAAGTACGACGATCTGGAGTACAACGGGATTCTGATTCCCGCCTGCCGGGACGCGGGGATTGCCGCTTTCACCGGCGACGGGCTGAATGCCGAGGTGGTGCGCTCGGCGGCAAAAGCCATCGGGGAAAACGGCGGCTGCGGGATCCCCACGATCAAACCGTGGAACCGGCAGATGGTTTTTGAGAAGATCGATCTGGTCAAAGCGGCCGGGGCCAGGGCTATGGCCATGGATATCGATGCGGCGGGCCTGCCGTTCCTGAAAAATATGGAACCGCCGGCGGGCAGCAAGTCGGTGGAGGAGATGCGGGAGATCATTGATTATGCGGATATGCCTTTTATCGTCAAGGGCATTATGACTGTGCGGGGAGCGGTGAAGGCCATGGAGGCCGGGGCATCCGGTATCGTGGTGTCCAACCACGGCGGCAGGGTGCTGGATCAGACGCCGGCCACGGCGGAAGTTCTCCCGGAAATCGCGCTGGCGGTCAAGGGCAAGATGAAGATCTTTGTGGACGGAGGCTTGCGCTCCGGCGTGGATATCTTCAAAGCCCTGGCTCTGGGAGCGGACGCGGTGCTGGTCGGGCGGCCCTACGTGACGGCGGTCTACGGCGGCGGAGCCGAGGGGGTGAAGGTGTACACGGAAAAGCTGGGCGCGGAGCTTGCGGATACCATGGCTATGTGCGGCGTCCATAAGCTGTCAGAGGTTGACAGGACGATGATTTATGGAGCGTGAAAGCCTGGCTGCGGGTCTGAGCGGCCATGGCACAGCGGGGAAATGAGAATTGATATGCCCGAAAAAGGCATAATCCGATGAGAGGAGAAAAAAACAGCATGAAAATTCTGGTTACAGGAGGCGCCGGTTATATCGGCAGCCATACGTGTGTGGAACTTTTGGACAACGGCTATGAGGTGGTGGTGCTGGACAACTTGAGCAATGCCAGCGAGGAAGCGCTGAAACGGGTGGAAAAGATCACGGGCAAGAGCCTGGAGTTTTACAGGGGGGATATGCTGGACCGTACATGCTGCGAGAAGATTTTTGCCGAGCATAAGATCGACGCAGTGATCCATTTTGCGGGCTTAAAAGCCGTGGGTGAGTCGGTGCAGAAACCCTGGGAATATTACTATAACAATATTGCGGGAACGCTGGTGCTCTGTGACGTGATGCGCAGGGCCGGATGCAAGAATATCGTGTTCAGCTCATCTGCCACGGTATACGGCGATCCTGCTTTTGTGCCGATCACCGAAGAATGCCCCAAGGGACAGATCACCAATCCCTACGGCCAGACCAAGGGTATGCTCGAACAGGTGCTGACGGATCTCCATGTGGGCGATCCTGAGTGGAACGTGGTGCTGCTGCGCTATTTCAATCCCATCGGCGCCCACGAGAGCGGCCTGATCGGCGAGGATCCTAAGGGGATCCCCAACAATCTGGTGCCTTACATCGCCCAGGTGGCCGTGGGCAAACGGGAATACCTCCATGTGTTCGGCGACGACTATCCCACGCCGGACGGTACCGGCGTGCGCGATTATATCCATGTGGTGGATCTGGCCGTAGGCCATGTGCGGGCTCTGGAGAAAATGCAGAATACGAAAGGAGTGCTGGTCTACAACCTGGGCACCGGAAAGGGCTACAGTGTGCTGGATGTGCTCCATGCTTACGAGAAAGCCTGCGGCAAGACCCTGCCCTACAAGGTGGAGCCGAGACGCGCCGGGGACATCCCCACCTGCTACTCCGATCCCTCCAAGGCCGAAAGGGAGCTCGGCTGGACGGCGAAGCGTGGTATCGAGGAGATGTGTGCCGATTCCTGGAAATGGCAGTCTATGAACCCGGACGGGTATGGGAAATAATGATGGTGTGAGCAGGAGGAATTTCTCAGATTTATGAGAAATTCCTCCTGCTCAGTTGAGAAATTAATTCAGGCCGGCATCGGGTATCCCCCGCTTTTTCTGATGCTCCAGCGCCGCGCCCACGAAGCCGCCAAACAGCGGATGGGGCCTGTTGGGCCGGGATTTCAGTTCCGGGTGGGCCTGGGTGCCGATGAAGAAGGGGTGGTCCTTCAGCTCGATCATCTCCACGATACGCCCGTCGGGGGACAGGCCGGCCAGGGTCATGCCCTTTTTTTCCAGTATATGGCGGTAGGCGTTGTTCACTTCGTAGCGGTGCCTGTGGCGCTCGTGGATTTCTTCGGCGCCGTAGAGCCGATAGGCCAGGGAATCCCTGTCCAGGATGCAGGGATAGGAACCCAGGCGCAGGGTGCCGCCGATATCCTCCACGCCGTCCTGGTCGGGCATCAGGTCGATCATGGGATGGACGGTGCGGGGATCGATCTCTGCGCTGTGGGCGTCGGTATAGCCGATGACATGGCGGGCAAATTCCACGATGGCAAGCTGCATACCCAGGCACAGCCCCAGGAAAGGTACACGGTGCTCCCGGGCGTAGCGGACAGCGGAGATCTTGCCCTCGATGCCTCGGTCGCCGAAGCCGCCGGGGACGAGGATGCCGTCCACATCACCCAGGAGGGCGGCGGCGTTCTCGTCGGTGACGGTCTCGGAGTCCACCCATTTGATGGAGACGGAGACGTGGCGGGAGATACCGCCGTGTTTTAATGCCTCCACCACGCTGATGTAGGCGTCGTGGAGGGAGATATATTTGCCCACCAGGGCTACGGTCACATTGCCGGTGGGATGGCGAAGGGCCGCTATCATGGCTTTCCAGTCCTCCAGGTCGGGCTCGGGGCAGTCCAAATGGAGGCATTCGCAGGCCGCCTCGGCCAGATGTTCCGCCTCCATGGCCAGGGGCGCCTCGTAGAGATATTCTACGTCCAGATTCTGCAGTACATGATGGCTGGGCACATTGCAGAAGAGGGCGATCTTGTCCCGGATGGACTGGTCCACCGGCAGCTCCGAGCGGCAGACGATGATATCCGGCTGGATGCCGATGCCCTGCAGTTCCTTGACGCTGGCCTGGGTGGGTTTGGTTTTCATCTCTCCCGAGGCCCGCAGGTAGGGCAGCAGCGTGACGTGGATCAGGATGGCGTTTTCATGGCCCACGTCGTGCTGGAACTGGCGGATGGCCTCCAGGAAGGGCTGGCTCTCGATGTCGCCCACCGTGCCTCCCACCTCGATGATGGCGATGTGGGTTTCGTCGGAGGAAAAATTGCGGTAGAAACGGCTCTTGATCTCATTGGTGATGTGGGGGATCACCTGCACCGTGCCCCCGCCGAAATCGCCCCGCCGTTCTTTCTGCAGCACCGACCAGTAGACTTTTCCGGAAGTTACGTTGGAATATTTCCCCAGATTCTCGTCGATGAAACGCTCATAATGGCCCAGATCCAGATCCGTCTCGCAGCCGTCCTCGGTGACAAATACCTCGCCGTGCTGGATCGGGTTCATGGTTCCCGGGTCAACATTGATATAGGGATCGAATTTCTGCATAGTGACTTTGTAGCCCCGGGCTTTTAAGAGCCTTCCCAGGGATGCGGCGGTGATGCCTTTCCCCAGGCCCGATACCACACCGCCGGTGACGAATACATATTTGACTGACATAGAAACCTCCTTTTGCCGTCATGGCAAATCTGTGTATTTACGGTACGAAAAATCTTATTTTACCAAAAAAAGATGCAGCTACGCCAGGGGTGCTGCGCAGTTGCATCATCTGGATGACAGTATACTACGAATAGAGGGAGAATTCCAGTATTTTTTGGGCGGATGGCGGAATAATTTTGTGGTAAAAATCCGGCACCCGGCGCGGAGAAAAGGCCGCACAGTTAGTTTGGAGGAATACTGCGCGGCCCAAAATGAGTGTCCTGACTTGATCTTTGATGTCATTAATGATATTTTAGCAACGGCTCCCCCTGCCCGCAAGCCACCCCGGGGGATATTTTTTTGATGAAATCCGTTTTTCTGAAAAGCAGGTTTCATAAACGGTGTAAAAGCGGTATACTGGCAAAGAATAGAGGTTTGCCGGGAAAACAGTTCGTCTGTATCAGGCGGGGAAGGAGATCGTATGCCGGGAGCGTTACTGCCGTTTTTTATCTACTGGGGCGTGCTTGTGGCAGTGTGCGTTGTGTTTTTGACGTGCCCTGTTTTGTTTATCGTCATTCTCCCGCTGCTGCTGATCATTGTGCCGCTCTGGCTCATTGCGGCCTATCTTGTCGGGGACGCGGTACAAAGGAGGGGCAGACTGGAAGGGGCGGCCAGGAGGATGGCGCTGTCCCTGCTGTGTTCGTTTCTTGTGATAGCGGTCTATCCGGTCGGTTTTTGGCTGTATGACGCCGTGCAATGGAATGCGTTTGAGATCGGTTCTCTGGTGAGAAGCTTTAGCGACAGGCCCCTCTGGATCATCTTTGCCTTGCATGTTCTGATGTTCTGGGCGGGTGAGGAGATCGGGCACACCGCGACAAAGGAGTAAAAAATGGAAAATACGGAGATAGAAAATATGGAGATCATTCCCGCCTACGGCTATCCGCGGGAGGTCGGCGCGTTGTTTTCGGAATACACAGGAATGCTGATTGCCGGTGACAGTTCGTTTCGGGAGTATCTGGCCATTCAGCATTATGACGAGGAGATCGCCCATTTGGAAATGAAATACGGGCTGCCCTGGGGGAAGCTGTATCTGGCCCGCTGCGGGGGCGAATGGGCAGGGTGTATCGGGTTGAGAAAAATAGACGGGCAAAACTGCGAGATGAAACGTCTCTACGTCCGGCCCCGGTTCCGCGGGCAGCGGATCGGGGAAATCCTGGTCAAAAGGATCATCGCGGACGCGCGGGAGATCGGTTATGCCCATATGCTGCTGGATACGCTGCCTTTTTTGGAGAGCGCGGTGCATCTGTATAAGAAATATGGGTTTTATGAAATTGAGAGCTACAATGACAGCCCGATGGGGAGTTCCATATATATGAGATTAGATCTGTGATCCCGGCGGGCCGGAGAGAATTTGTCATGTGCCGGTTGGGTTGCTGGACTTGTATAAAATATCAGTTATCAGAAGAGTGTTTCATTCCTGGAAAGACAGGATGGAACACATTTTTTTATATTCGTGGATATATGCGGCGGAAAAAGTCAAATTCAGGCAAATAGGATCCAAGTGTCTGAATTTCAGGCAGCGGGGTATGAAATGTCCATTGAGGATCGGGAAAGAAGGCACTAAAGTAAACACAGAAAATATTTTACAAGGAGGAACTGATGATGGGCGGTAGGTTTGTTCCATTTGGAACCATGGAAAGAAGGTGACTGCATTGGAAAAAAGCAATATGGCGCGGAACGGGTATATCCTGATATCGGTGGTGTTTTATATTGCCGGGCTGCTCCACATGGTGTGGCACGGGGCCCCGCCCCTTATGTGCTGCATAGCCGGCGGAGTAATCCTGATCATTTACGGTATGATCAAAATCACAGGGTATTTATCAGACGACCTGTACTGCCTGGCATTCCAGTACGACCTCGGCTGCGGCCTGTTTCTGATCGTGACGGGTATTCTTGTCCTGGCGTGTAACCTGCGCATCTGGCAGTATTTTTCAAGGGGACTGGGTTTTTTGATTCTGCTGGACAGTCTGATGAAGATGCAGATGTCCAGGGAAGCCAGGGAGTTTGGCTTGAAATCATGGAATCTGATTCTGGCGTTTGCCGTCGCCGCGGGCAGCTTCGGTGTTCTGATCGCTGCAGAACTGTTTCAGGCTGAAACCGTACTGCGCGTCATTACGGGCTGCGGGCTGCTGGCGGAAGGGGCGCTGAACCATCTGGTGGTCAAAGATGCGGTGTATGTGACAAAAAGACATGCCCTGCCGGACAAAGACGGGGAGGAGTAAAAGTTCAGCTAACAGCTGAACTCTTACCAGGGAAGATACAAAAGAATAAGGAGGATATGGACATGGATGTATCAACAACAATTAAAAAATTTGGACTGGAGCAGGCGTTTAAGTACCTGCATAAAGATCCCGAAAAGAATATGCTCAAACTGATGGACTGGGCGGATAAATTTGCCGGGGATGAGCTCGAAGCCCAGCGGAAGATTGTCCGGGAGGCGATGACAAACCCGGAGCATCCCTATTACGGCTATATACGGCACATCCTGAACGATATTGACCCCCACGTGATGAAGACGACGGCGGTGAATTTCTTTATCAACGCGGCGCTGGCCGGATGGCCCAGACAGGAAGAGTGCCGCAAAAAATACGGCTGCAATATCCCGTGGACGATCCTGTTGGACCCCACCAGCGCCTGTAACCTGCATTGTACCGGATGCTGG
>DPJQ01000031.1:0-5126 GCA_003542935.1 Lachnospiraceae bacterium
AGCCCGGATTACGAATATTACCGGCGATCGCGGGAGTGCGGAGCACGGAGCGATCGGACTTTCCCGAAGCAGGCGGAGGCGAGGCGATCGCCCGGAATACGAATCTGACCGGGCGGTCACAGGAGAACAAGATGAACGAAAAAACGGCTAAACTTTGTATTTCACCGGAACATACCATTCTGGAAGCGATCAAAGTATTGGATGAGACCCATGAGAGAATCGTCCTTATCGTAAGGGACGATATCCTGTTGGGAGTGCTGACGGACAGCGATGTGCGGAAATGGATATTGAAAAGCCAGGATATGACAGAAGTGGTGACGGCAGCCATGACCCGTGATCCGGTCTGTGTTACAGAGGGGGAAGCTCACCGGGCGTTTGGCCTGATGGAATCTCATGGCATTGATGCGGTACCGGTGATTGATAGTGGCAGAAGACTGCTGGATATTCTGTTCCGTTATGAGACGACAGGAAAGAAGAGGCATTCGAGCAAGCGGATTACGGCTCCTGTGGTGGTTATGGCGGGAGGAAAGGGAACCCGTCTTCTGCCCTATACTCAGGTGCTTCCCAAGCCGCTTTTGCCTGTCGGCAGTACGACGATACTGGAGCAGGTCATAGATACCTTTCGGGAGGCCGGATGCAGCCGTTTTTATATTTCCATTCATTATAAAAAAAATCTGATCAAGGCCTATTTCCAGGATCTCCATCCGGCCTATGAGGTACACTATCTGGAGGAGGAAGGATTTCTGGGGACGGCAGGAAGCCTTTATTTGGTGAAGGATGAAATCAAGGAGCCCTTTTTTGTAAGCAACTGTGATATCCTGCTGGATGTGGACTATGGCAAGGTCATGCAGTTCCATCAAAAGAACGAAAATGTGATTACACTCGTCACTTCTCTGAAAAATTATACCATTCCCTACGGAGTCATCAATCTGGATAAGGAAGGACAGGTGGAAAGCCTTTCGGAGAAGCCGGAGATGAGTTTTCTTGTAAATACGGGAGTTTATTTGCTGAATCCAGAAGTGCTGGAGTTTATTCCCCGGGAAAAATTTATGCACATTACGGATCTGATTCAGGTATGTCTGGACAAGGGGGAAAAGGTAGGCGTGTACCCGATTACGGAAAAGGCGTGGGAGGACATGGGGGAATTTTCCAGTCTGGAAGAAATGCTGAAGGCGAGAGGGCTGCAGGAGTAAATCTATGGAAGTTTCAGGAAGCGGTAAAAAAATAGCGGTGACGGGAGCGGGCGGTTTTATCGGAAAGGCCCTGGTCACTTATTTGCAGGAAAAAGGGGAAGAGGTTATGGCCCTGGATTCGAAAACGCTGGACGTGACGGATAAGGCGGCAGTGAATGGGCTCCCCTTTGAAAAGATCGGACATATCGTCCACCTGGCCGGCAGGACTTTTGTGCCCCGCAGCTGGGAGGCGCCGGCGGAGTTTGTGGAAACCAATACGATGGGCACCTTACATATGCTGGAGTTTTGCAGACTGCATGAAATCCCCATGACTTATATCAGTGCGTATATTTACGGGCAGCCGGAGAGAAATCCGATCCGGGAAACGGATACGGTAAAGCCCAACAATCCCTATGCAAAATCCAAATATATGGCGGAGGAGCTGTGTGAATTCTATGCCCGTCAGTTCGGGGTAAAGGTGTGCATTATCAGGCCGTTTAATGTATACGGACCGGGCCAGAAAGAAAATTTCCTGATCCCTCAGATCATCGCCCATGCCATGCATCAGGACTGTATTCAGGTATTGGATCTGGCGCCCAGGAGAGACTATATCTATCTGGACGATCTGCTGGAGGCAATCCGGCTGACGGTAAATCGGGTACAGGAATACGAGGTGTTCAATATCGGCTCCGGCGTGTCCTATTCGGTGGAAGAAGTGATAGAGACGGTGCAGGGCATACTGGGAAGCAAAAAGCCGGTGGTATGTAAAAACGAAACAAGAAAAAATGAATTGAACGATGTGGTGGCGGATATTACCCATGCGGGAGAAGTGCTGGGGTGGAAACCTTCCCACAGCCTGGAACAGGGGCTGCGGGAAATGATTGAAAAAATGAAAGATATATGACATACATGTCAGAAAAGGAGGCGGGTATGAACTGGAACAGACACAGAATCTATATCATAGCGGAAATCGGAGGCAATTTTACCACTTATGAGGAGGCGGTAAAACTGATCGATGCGGCGAAGCGTTCCGGTGTGGATGCGGTGAAATTACAGACATACCGGGCGGAGACGCTGTCCAGTAAAAAGGCGGTATTTGATATGGAAAATACCGGGGTGACCTCTCAGTTCGATATGTTTGACGAGTATTCCATAGATGAAGAGCTGCACCGCAGGATTTTTTCCTATGCGCGAGAGTGTGGGCTGGATATCTTCTCTTCCCCTTCTCATAAGAGCGACGTGGATATGCTGGAAAGGCTCGGATGCGACGCCTACAAGATCGGTTCCGACGACGCCGTCAATCTGCCTCTTCTGAAATATATTGCGGCTCTCGACAAGCCAGTGATTTACGCCACGGGGATGTGCACCATGGAAGAGGTGAAGGAGTCTGTAAATACGATGCTGGCGGAAGGGAACAGTCAGATTGTTATTTTACATGCCATCACGGCTTATCCGACGCACCGGGAAGATGTGAATCTGCGGGCCATACAGACCTTGAAGGCGGCTTTTCCGCAGCTGGCGGTAGGATATTCCGATCATACCATGGGACCTGTTGCCTGTATCTGCGCTGCAGCCATGGGAGCGCAGATGCTGGAAAAGCATTTCACCTGCGATAAGCAGGCAAAGGGGCCGGATCATATGCATTCCGCCGATCCGGAGGAGATGCGGTATCTGGTGGACAGTGTGAGAGCCTTTGAGATTATGAAAGGCAGCGGGATCAAGATGCCCGCCGGATCGGAACGGACCACAAGGCTGAATAACCGGAAGAGCGTGGTGCTCTGCCGGGATGTGAGGGCCGGCGAAAGGATTGGCAGGGATGCCGTGGATATCAAACGTCCGGGATATGGCATCCAGCCCAAATATCTGGAACAGGTCATCGGCAGAAAAGCGGTTCACGATCTGAAAAAAGAAGATATCCTTATGTGGGAAGATCTTGCATAAGGAACGGAAAACAAAGAGTTACGACGGCAGAGTTCGGTTAAGGAGGAGACAGCATGAATGTACTTGCGATAGGTGCCCATTTTGATGATATTGAACTTGGATGCAGCGGCAGTTTGAAGAAACATGTGGATAAAGGAGATAAGGTGATCCTTTATGTGGCGACGAGCTCCGGTTTTCTCAGCCCGGATCATGTGCGGGTGCGGAGCGATGAGATCGCGTTGGAAGAGGGAATGGAAGCGGCGAAACTGATCGGTGCAGAACTGATGTGCGGCTGCTTTGAGACGCTGCATCTGGAGTTTGAAGATGAGCTGAATGCACAGCTCGTCAGTATTATAGAAAAGGAAAAAATCGATTTGATCTATACCCATCATAAGGACGATGTACACCACGATCATGCCGCGCTGGCCAGGGCAAGCTTCCATGCAGGCCGCCATGTTCCGAGGATACTGGCTTATCACAGCAACTGGTATCAGTCGGATGTGCGGTTTTCCCCGGATTTTTATGTGGATATTACGGATACCTGGGAGACGAAGGAGGCCGTGATCAAAGCACACAAGTCGGAATATGAGAGAGTGGGCGATGCCTGGATCGAATACTTCAAAAAAGAAGCCAAAAATAACGGCCTGGTATGCGGTGTAGAGCTGGCGGAAGGCTTTCGTTGTATCAAATGGCTTGTCCAGGAAACAGGGAGGAAGCTATGACAGGAATTATTATACAGGCAAGGTGCGGTTCCACAAGACTGCCGGGGAAGGTTCTGAAGGTGATCCACGACAGGACTCTGTTGGATCATATTATAGACAGGCTGAAGTCGCTGCAGGAAGAGGCCGTTATCGTCATTGCCACGAGTACACTGCCGGGGGATGACAGGATCGAACAATTCTGCAAAGAAAAGGGAGTATTGTGCTTTCGGGGAAGCGAGTCCAATGTGCTGAGCCGCTACTATGAATGCGCCCGGGAGCGGGGCTTTGATCATATCGTCCGCCTTACGGCCGACAACCCCTTTGTAGATGTGGAAGAGGTGGACAGGCTGATTGCTTTTCACAGAGAGAGCGGGAATGATTTCACGGAATCCTTTTCCCAGCTGCCCATCGGTGTGGGGGCGGAAATTTTCAGTTTCCCCGCACTGGAAGAGGATATGAAAAGGGCCAGCATGCCCCATCATTTCGAGCATGTGGATGAATATATTCTGGAGAATATGGACAAGTTTAAGACAGGTACTCTGCAGGTGGAAGAAGAGAAAAGGAAACCGGATGTCCGGCTGACAGTGGATACCCAGGAGGACTATGAAAAGGCCTGCTATATCGCTGCCCACAGCGAGACGGGGCTGGCTACCACACAGGAGGCAATCCGTTTATGCTCGCAATTTGCATAGAATGCTCTCATCAGAGAGGAATGGGCCATCTGTTCCGGGCGCTGAATCTGATTTCCACCCTGGAAGAGAAACGGGAGCCCTGGCTGCTGCTCGTCAATCAGGATGAAACGGCACTTTCCGTTTTACGGGAAAAGAAGATCACTCCCGTGATCGTGGATCTGGAAGATACCTCCTCCGACTGGGAAGGAAAGCTGATCCGGGAGCGGGAAATCACGGTCTGGCTCAATGACAGACTGCATACCGGGATAGAGACGGCGGAGCATGTAAAGGCGGCGGGGATTCCTCTTTTTACAATTGATGATATGGGCATGGGCGCCGCGCTGGCGGATGGGAATTTTGCCAGCCTGATCTTTGAAGGAAAAAGCATTATTCCGGGAAAAAGGGTATATGCAGGCAGCGAGTATCTGATCCTGAATCCTGAAATTGCCGGATACCGGAGAAAAAGAGATCAATTAGAGTCTATATTGGTAACTTTGGGAGGCAGCGATACGTATGGCGTGACACTGCCCGTTATTGATTTTCTGAAAAACCGGGAGAAAGAGACAGGGCTACATAAAAGGGTATCCATACTGCTCGGACCCGGGAGCAGGATCAGGGCGGAGGCCGAAAGAGCCATAGAAGGTACCGGTTTCACCCTGCTG
>DPJQ01000031.1:5420-6539 GCA_003542935.1 Lachnospiraceae bacterium
GGTTTCACCCTGCTGTCCGGGGTGGCGTCTTTGATAGAGCTGTTTGCCGGATTTGATTTTGCCATAACGGGCGGGGGCGTGACCCCGTTGGAAGCGGCGGCTTCGGGACTGCCCTGCATGGTGATTGCCAATGAAATCCACGAAATTCAAATCGGGCGGTATCTGGAACAAAGGGGCTGCGCACTGTTTGCAGGCTACTATAAAAATATGAATCCGGGCAGAATCAAAGAGGCGGAAGCGGCCGGTAAGATAAGGGAAATGAGCGAGCGGGGACTGAAAACGGTGGATTTATCAGGCGCGGAGCGCATTTATGAGATCATGTTCCCGGAGAGGAAAGGATTATGAAACAGGAAGAAAAAACAATTGTCATTCATCAGCCGGATTTTATGCCGTATTTGGGATTTTTTGACAGACTGCTCCATGCGGACACGTATGTGGTACTGGAGACGGCCCAGTATGTGAACGGAACGAGCAAAAGCTGGATGAACCGGGATAAGATCAAGACGGAAAAGGGAGAACAGTGGATTACCGTATGTGTGAAAAAGGCGCCCAGAGAGACGAAAATCAAAGATATTCTGCTGATCGACGACGGGAAATGGCAGAAAAATAATCTGGGCCTGCTTCATCAAAACTACCGGAAAGCAGAATACTATAAAGAGATCATGCCTTACGTGGAAGAGCTGTACGGGGGAAGCTATGTCTACTTCTGGGATTTCAGCTTTGCTTCTATCAGGATGCTGATCGAGCTTTTCGGCATAGACATAGAAATTATTTTTTCTTCCGATCTGAACCCCCAGGGGAAGAATAATGATATGATTGTGGACATTATGAACAAACTGGGTGCCAAAACCTATCTGTCGGGTACCGGAGCGGCGGATTATTACGATCCGGCCGTCTATGAGAGGGCGGGAATCAAAGTGATCTGGCAGGAATTTGTCCATCCGGTCTATCCCCAGCAGTTCGGCGCATTTATTCCCTATCTGAGCAGTATCGATCTGCTGTTTAACTGCGGCATCGAGCGGTCCCGGAAAATATTGAGAAATCCCGGGGGAAATGCATGAGCAGAAAACGCGAAAATATACTGATTCTTATATTGGGCGCCGCGGGATTGGTTTTTCT
>DPJQ01000160.1:0-14726 GCA_003542935.1 Lachnospiraceae bacterium
TTGTTTAATGAGCAGACACTACGTTAAGCTGCAGAACATGAGATATGAAGATAAAATTTCTTTTCTGATTGACGTGCCGGATGAGATTATGGATTTTGAGATACCGAAACTTGTCTTGCAGCCCATAGTGGAAAATGCCATTCAGCATGGCATCTTTGAGAAGGAATCCAAGGAGGGCTCTATCGTCATTATGGCGTGGACGGAAGACGAAGATATTGTCTTTGTGATCTCAGACAATGGTATCGGCATTCCCGACAAAAAACTGCCCAGCCTTCTGGACGGTACTTACGAAGACGGAAAAGGCAGTAATATAGGTATTTATAATACGCATTTGAGGCTTCAGCTTCTCTACGGAAAGGAATATGGCCTCCACTATGAGAGCACTTGGGGAAAGGGCACGGAAGTACAGGTAAAACTGCCTGCTTTAGAGCACATGCCGTCGTATTCGTCCCCAGATCTGGTCCTGGAAATGACAGTAGGCCCAGTCGAAAAGATAAACCAGCAGCTGTCCGCCAATGATCAGCGCGGGATAGAGGAAGGCGCCGATCCGATCCGTCAGGGAGGGACTTAATACCCATCGGGGAAAGAGGAAGATCAGGGGCAGATACATGGCGTTGAAAATGCCATATTTGGCGGCCAGAAACAGCCGCCTTTTCTTTTGTTCGTCTTCCATGGAGCACAGCCGTCCCCATACCAGTTCCGTGAGCAGAATATAGAGGGCCAGTGCGCTGAAAGTCAGCATATACAGTTTCTGGGGAGATAGAAAAAACCCCAGCAGGATATTGGCGGCGAGAAAGGCCCATGCGGCCCGGCTGCCAAATTCCCGGAATATGATGCCGGTGCCAAAGGAGGCCGCCGCCAGCAAAAACAGTGTGCTGCTCTCAATCACATTGCCAAGATAGATCAGGATGACGGATATGGCCAGGAGGGCCCCCGATACAGTCAGTCGTCTGGTATTTAGAAACATGAGCAGAGATCCCCTCCCATACATTCGCAGCATTTATCCGCGATAAAAAGGTCGCAGCAGGTATCGCCGGTACATCCCCCGCCGCCCCGTCCGGTATAGACAGGGTTTTGCTGATACCGGCCGTTCCGGTTGGCCAGATGGCTTAAGAAAGAGGCATATTCCGTGTTGCCGGGGGCCATGTTTACGGCCTGCTGTGCATGGGACAGGGCATCTGCGTTGTTCCCTACCCCGAAGCTGGCCACGGCGTAACAGTAGTGCCACTCGGCATTGCGGTTTCCCATGGGGCGCAGGATATTCAAGGCATCATAGTACTGTCTGCGGTTCAGCATGGCGCGCACATCCGTAAACATACCGCCGCCCGTTTCCTGGTAGCCGCCGCTGTTTCTCTGATAGCTGGGGCCGGCATCGGTGTAGCCGTCGTAGTTCCCGCCGGAACCCGCGCTGTAGGATCCGGACCGCTCGTTCATGATCTGGGTGTAAGCCTCCTGCACCTCCTTGAACTTTTCCTCCGCCAGGTCGGAGAGGGGGTTGTTCACATAGGAGTCGGGGTGGTACTTCCGGCTCAGTTCCCGGTAGGCTTTCTTGATTTCTTCCGTGTCGGCATTTCTCGAAACGCCTAATATTTTATAGGGGTCGTTTACCATAATGATTTATCTCCGTTCTTTTTTCTCTTCTCTGTTCCTCTGTGTTTTTCGGTGATGCAGGTTCTCTTTCCGCAGACAGCTTTCGGTAACGGTTCCAGACGCCGTCGTACAGGATGTTGCGAAGGATCGCTTCATCCCGGATGCAGGGCAGAAGTTCCATATGGGCCGTGCACTCTGCCATCATCATGGTGAGGAGCCGATGGCAGTCCTGCTCAAAACGCGTCCGGCCGCTGTCCGTGTCCCCGTACAGCTTTTTCTTCCGCAGCAGCAGGATATTGTAACTGCCGTTTTTCTCGTCCTCGGCCATATCGTCCCAGGCATCCATCAGGTAGATGAATTTCCCGAGAAAAAAACCCACATTGTACAGCGTGTCCCGCCAGATATCATCCTTGACGGCAAAGACATCTCCCAGGAGGTCGCCAAACACCCCGGCCACCCGGTCGATATCCAGGGAACCGGCCTTCTCCAGCGCGTCCAGGCGGGCCAGGCACCGCTTCATGTGGGCGGCTTTTTTGGGGTACAGCTCCCTGGCCCGGAGGAAAGCCCGGTGGTAGGCCCGCAGGCCGACGATGGCGGCGGGCTTTCTCTCGTCCACCCAGTCGTCCCGGAAATGATACCAGGTCAGCAGGATGCCCATGTGGGCCGCATAAGCGGCGTATTCGTGCTCGATCATCATCCGCTTTTTCCCGGGGTGGAGCAGACACCGTCCGCTCATGATCCGGCTTTCCGGCTCGTACAGGGAGGAGAGCAGGATGGACAGAAAAGTCATATCGTAGGACAGGGTGAGCTGGCCTGCCGCCCCGTATTCCTTTTTCAGTGTCCGGCAGAGCCCGCAGTAGAACCCCTTATACGTCTCGTATTCGCGGAGCCTGAGCTCCATTTTGTTTACCGTGATATATCCAAACATAAATCTCCCGTCCGGTGGCATGTCCCACTTTATACCTTCTGCCCAGTATATCTTTTTTTGCCCATGTTTTCCATAGTTAATTCCGGATTTTATGTAATCTTCATAAACGGAACAGAAGACCGGGTAGAAAAGTGTAACAAACTGCAAAAATCTATTTTAAAGAAGGATTGGTATATTGATTTTTGAAGGTTATATAGCTATAATAGAATAGAAAAATGCAACAAAATGCAAAAATCTTTCGCAAGGAGACCCGATGATGGAGATTCGCAGAGATTATTATTTGGATAAATTGATAAAAAGAAAGAACAACGGTCTGATTAAGGTAATTACCGGTATTCGCAGATGCGGCAAGTCCTATTTGTTAAATAAGCTTTTCTATCATTATTTACTGGAAGACGGCGTGGATGCTGACCATATCATCCGTTTTGCCTTTGACTCGGCAGACGATCTGTATGTGATTGGCGAAAGCCTTATCCAGATTGAAAAAGAAAAGCGAGGGGTTGACCCGGAAAAATTTATGGCTTATATTCGCTCCAAGGTTGTTGGGGAGGGAATGTATTATTTGTTGCTCGATGAAATCCAGATGTTGGATTGCTTTGAAGCTGTACTGAACGGTTATCTGCGTAAGGACAATATGGACGTATTTGTGACTGGAAGTAATGCAAAGCTCTTGTCCAAAGATATTGCTACCGAATTTGCCGGCCGTGGAGATGAAATCCATATGTATCCCTTAAGTTTCGCAGAGTTTATGTCTGTATATGAGGGTGATAAGTATATGGGATTGTCCGAATATATGCTTTATGGTGGTATTCCTCTGGTTGTTCTGCGTGACGGTGCCGGCGATAAAGCCACCGCATTGCAGAATTTATTCAATGAAATTTATATTCGGGATATTACCAGGCGGAATCGTGTAAAAAATATCGGAGAATTGGAAGATTTGCTGAATATCCTTTCTTCTGTGATTGGTTCTCCGACCAATCCGGAGAAATTGAAAAATACTTTCAAAACTGTGAAGAAATCCAGGATCACATCTGCTACCATTAAAAAATATTTGGATTATTTTGAGGATTCTTTCCTGATTGAATCGGCACAGAGATATGACATTAGAGGGAAAGCATATATTGAAACGCCTAAGAAATACTACTTTTCTGATCTTGGGCTTCGCAACGCAAGAATTAATTTCCGTCAGTTTGAGCAGACCCATTCCATGGAGAATGTAGTTTACAATGAACTTCGTATGCGTGGTTACAGTGTGGATGTGGGAGTGATTCCTATTGCAGAGAGAAACCAGGAAGGCAAGGTGATTCGCAAGCGGCTGGAAGTTGATTTTGTGTGCAATCTCGGCTCCGTCAGATATTATATCCAGTCTGCATACTCCCTGCCTGATGAAGCAAAACGAACGCAGGAAATCAGGCCATTCAGAAAGATTGATGATTCCTTCAAGAAAATTGTCATCACAAAAGATATTGTTCAGCCGTATTATGATGACTATGGTATCTTGACTATTAATATCTATGATTTTCTTCTTAATCCGCAGGCTCTTGATAAATAATTTATACAATATATAAGGTTTAGAGAGCAGAACGAAAACGAGCCATGCTCATGCGGCCATGCTGCTGACAGCGGCAAAGATGCTGAAAGAAAATGAAGCCCTGCTGTCCGGAAAGGTTCGGTTCATGTTCCAGTCCGGTTAATCAAATTTTTATAAATCTTTACTTGTATGGAGGCAGGGCTTATATTATCCTGAAAAATAAAAAGCCTGTATGGCCATATGGAGGCCGATGGCAGATTTTATATAGGAGATTTATTATGCATTTAGCGTCATCAGAACGGGAAAGATTGAGGGAACTGCTAAAGGACTGCATCGAGAGCCGCGAGGCCCTGCGGATGAAAAAGTATATTCAGCACGGGGCCATATCCACGTATGACCACTGCCGCAATGTGGTACGGGTGAGCTACTGGCTGAGCAGGCGGCTTGGGATCCACGTGGACGAGAGGGCCCTGGCCAGGGGGGCTTTTCTCCATGATTTTTATCTGTATGACTGGCACGACAAGGATCCGTCCCACAGACTCCACGGGTTTTCCCATCCGGGGCAGGCCTGCGAAAATGCCCGACGGTACTTTAAGATCGGGAGAAAAGAGGCGGAGATCATCCGCTGCCATATGTGGCCACTGACCCTGCGCCATATGCCGAGAAGCCGGGAGGCTGTGATCGTCTGTGCGGCGGATAAATACTGTTCCTTGCTGGAAACCTTCCTGGGCCGGAGGCGCAAGGGGGTGCGGATATGTGGGTGAGCCGGTTTTTTGTCTGGTTCGTGATCTACGGCTGTATGGGCTGGCTCTATGAGACCGTCTATTGTACCATAAAGAGCGGAAAATGGGCGAACCGGGGATTTCTGTACGGCCCCGTATGTCCGATTTACGGCGTGGGCGCTCTGGGGATCTCAGTGGTATGTGAATGCCTGCGGCCGGAGGGCGGAGGACAGCCTCCCTGGTGGCAGGTATTTGTGATCGCGGTTTTGGGCAGTATGGTGCTGGAATATTCTACCTCCTGGCTTCTGGAGAAGCTGTTCCACGCTTACTGGTGGGATTACAGTGATTCCCCCTTGAATATCAACGGCCGGATCTGTCTGCCGGCTTCTCTGGCTTTCGGCGTGGCCGGGCTGGTGGTGGTGTATCTGGTTTATCCCGTGGTGCACCGGATGACGGCGGGGCTGACCGGGCCGGCCATGGAACTGGCTTCTCTGATTCTCATGGCTTATATGGCTGCCGACGCCACACTGACGGTGTCTGCCCTCACCGGGCTGGAGGAGAATGTGGCTGCCGTGGAAGAGAGCGTCAACCGCCAGATGGAAGTTTTTGTGGGGGCTTTTCAGGAAAAGCTGGCAGGTACGATTCAGGGGACAAAGCAGGGTGTGGAGGAGCGTATCGCCGAGGCCAGGGAGCTGGCCACGGCGGATCGATTGGAACGTATGCTGGGCAGCATGAGCCGGGGCCAGCGCAGAGCCCTGGAGCGGGTCAAGGGCTTCCGGCCAAAAAAAGCCACCGTGCAGATCGAGAGGCTGGCGGATCTTATAAAGCGGAATATGCGGTTAAAGTAAACAAAAGAGGCGTTTGTACGGTAAAAAAGATATGTGGGTGGACAGTGAAAATGAGCCCCGGCGCAGGGATTATTTGTGCATAAAGTTTCTTTAAGAAAAACTTCGAAAGCTGTTTCCGAAACATCACCAAATTGACGTAGGTATAAAAAACCTTCATTTACAAATACTAGTGTAGCAACACATGAATTGTGAGCGATACCAGGAATGATAAATGGAGGGATGTAGTATGAAAGCTACCGGAATAGTACGAAGGATCGATGATCTTGGGCGTGTGGTGGTTCCCAAGGAGATACGCCGCACGCTCAGGCTCAGAGAAGGGGAGCCGATGGAGATATTTACCAGGGGGGACGGGGAGATCGTACTGAAAAAGTATTCGCCCATCGGGGAACTCAGTGCCTATGCCAAAGAGTTTGCGGATACGATCGCCCAGATCACCGGCCATCTGGTGTGCGTGTCGGATCATGACCAGATCGTGGCGGCCAGTCCCCAGGCCCAGAAAGAGTATCTGAGCAAATCTATCAGCAACGAGCTGGAGGAGCTGATGGAAAACCGGGAGACCCGGGTGGCGGAGGAGGGCGATAACGGTTTCATTCGGATCACGAAGGAGGATGCCCAGGGATATAATTCCCAGGTCATCCAGCCCATTATCAGCGCCGGTGACGTGATCGGCGCCGTAGCGATTATGAACCGGGCGGCCCGGGAAGTGGTGGGTGAGCTGGAGCAGAAGATCGCCTCCGTGGCAGCGGGCTTTCTGGGCAGGCAGATGGAACAGTAGGCGGAACTTCTCCGGCGGACAGATGGAGCAGCAGAAGGCGGGCTATCCGGGCGGACAGATGGAGCAGCCAAAAGCGGATTTCCCGCGGCGGACGGTTCAGCCACGGCGGCCGTGATATTCCTCCAGGGTAAGCCTCCGGAGATGCAGCCAGAGAGCCAGAGGGATCCCCACATAGCGGATATGCCAGGGCTCCCAGGGATAGCCGGTGACTGCCTCACTGCCCTTTGGATAGCGCAGGATGAAGCCGTAAAAGGGCGCGTGCCGCGCCAGCCACCGCCCCTCCGCGGTGGCAGCGAAGGCCGGATCCAGTTCACCGTGCAGAGACGGGCAGGATACGTCGAGGGCCAGTCCGGTCTGGTGTTCACTGGTTCCGGCAGGCGCCGTCTCCCCCGATGCGCCGTTTTTCTGATACAGGGTAAACTGGCGGATGTAGGAGCGGTAGCCCGAAACTCCCACAAGGCATAGCCGGCGTCGTCTGGCCGCGGCAAAGAGCCGTTCCGCGGCCAGAGCCGCCGGTTTTTCCATTTGCCGCTTGGGATCATTGGGTGCAGCGTGGAAGGGTATCCGGACCCGGACAAGCTGCGTGGGCCGGTAGCCCGACGGCAGCGGGTGTTCGCGATTGACAAGTATGGGATATGTGTGCATGATAAGCCCCCTTTTGTGTTACGGAAAATATCGCTGTAGATATTTTATGACGCAAAAGGGGGTTTTATGAATAATAAAATTTTTGAAATTCCCGGCAGTTTGTACCATCCGGTTACATTAGTTCGCTATCGGTTTATTATCTCATCCAACAGCCTTGATGTTTTCTCTTTAGCCCGAACATTATTTAAATTTTCCTGGATCTTCAAAGCTTCAGTTAAGTATTTTTGGGCCTCGGAAAAATCCCCCGTCTTTGCATACACTTCACCAATACAGTACAGGATTTCAGCGGTATAAGCATGTGCACCGCCCAATATATTTTTTCTGATCTCTTTACATTTAAAATAGTTTTCCAGTGTCTCTGTGTAACGTCCCTGATAAAAATACCAGCGTCCTATACTCTGATATGACCATGCCGTGTCCGGATGGTTTTCGCCCAGGGCCGCTATACGGATATCAAGACTTCTTGTAAAATAATTATAAGCCTTATCGAACGACCATGCCGGATCATTTTTAGCGGCTTCTGTATAGTCATTTCCGATCATGGTCAGAGAAGAAGCGATGATCGGTTCGTTACCTGAGTATATTTCTTCCCTGATCTCAAGTGCCTTTTTGTGATCTTCAATGGCCTGTTTATAATTTCCCTGTTTTTGATAAACTGTGCCAATATTATGATATGAATAAGCCAGCTGTTCCTTATCCGGGTTTTCGGCATTTTCCCGTAAATCTTTTGCCTTTTGATAATATTCTAATGCTTTTTCATACATTTGCAGATTGATATATATAATGCCCATATCGTTGTACAGGGCCGCCGTCAGAGAAATATCCGATATATCATGTAGATCTACAAGGTTCTGTGCTTTTGTGTAATAGTCCAGTGCTTTTTCATACTTAGAATCTTTTCTTAAAACAAAACCTATACTATCATAAAGTTCGACCAGTTTTTGCGGATCGCGGATGTTACTATTCTTTGTAATCTCAACGGCGTTCTGATAATGGTTTAAAGCATCGTTATATCTGGCAAGCCGCACTGCAATGTCGCCGGCTTTTTCATAATAACGTATCTTCAGTTCAGATTCCATGTTTTCTGAGCCTGCTATGACCGAAATCCCTTTTTTACATAAATTGTAGGCATCGATATATTTTCTGGCTTTCCACAGAACATCTGTCTGACGCAGCAAAAGCACGGAATAATTTTCGTCATATACAAACATTTCGCCCGCTTCGATCAAAATATTGCACAGATCAGATCGGTCAGAATCAGTAAATGGTGTATTGCCTTTTCTCTCACATTGTTCTGTGATCCTTTCTATAAAATCGTGGCATTTTTCTAATGAAGGGTCAGTATTTTTTATTACTGCAGAGCAGATAACCGGATGTAAATGTATTTTCACAGAGGCCGGACCGTTTCCGTTATCCTTGATTATCCAGCTTTGATTTATCAGGCCGTTGATGTCATTATTTTCTACCTTCAACAATTCTTTGAATAGTCTTCGGCGGATGCCGTCTATGGAAACCAGAGACAAGTGCATCAATATATTTTTTTGTTTTTCATTGAGTTCACTGAGGTCAAACAGCATAGATACAAACTGGTCCATCTGCGCCTGCTGGTATTTATTGTCTTTTGCGATTGAAACTTTGCTTATATCAATGTCCTTGGTTGATGAAAGGATATGGAGCATTTCTTCAAGGGTCGTATCAGAAGCGGCCATTGTTTTTGCGATCAGCTCCAACAGAAGTGTATGGCCGGCAACCTTTTCAAATAATGTATGGTATTTTGGAAGATCTTCATCGGATATCGTAAATTCCGAAAAATGTTCAAATAAGCTGCGCTGTTCCTCCTGCGACAGCGGTTCTATGGGTATCATGTACTTTGGATGGTCGAGATCTGCCTCTCTTGAAGTAAATAATACCCGCATTTGCATATTTTTTAGGCGTTCATAATTTTCTCTGTCCTGTGGAATCACATCCATATTATCTATAATCAGCAGGGTATCCTCCGAATAAGATTCCAGGAGCGCAAATCTTTTTTTGAGTTTCTCTTCTTCGGAAGCGTGGGACTCATCCAGGCCCCTGAACCTGATTTTCGATATTGTGTTTTTTATATCTGTTGAAAAAAATATCTGTTGGACCTGAGTATATTCACGTTTATAAAGTTCGGCATATCTCAGTGAACAATAGGATTTTCCAAGTCCTCCGATACCATAGATGATCCCGGTACCCCACTGCTTCAATGTGGCATGTATCTGCTCTACGATTTTTTCCCGCCCGATAAAGATATTTCCTTCGATTGGGCTCGCAAATTTTTCAAGGGTAATATGCTGTGCCGGATCGGTTTTTTGAAGGCAGGCAGGCGTATCCGGTACAGGGGAATTTTCGGAATACCGGTCTGCTTCTTTAAGTACGCTTAAAATAAATTCTTTATATGTTTCGTCGCTTTTTTCCGGTTCCTGTTCATGGCATTTTTCCTTGCATCTGAAATAAATGGTTTTAATATAATCGTTTAGGCACTCCTGTTCATCGAGATATTCATAAAAACCGACGGCAAACTGCTCGTCTCTCAAATTGCTCTTTTCGGAAAAAACGCTTTCATAAAAGAAATCCGCATCCATGCTTTTAGCAATATGAGATTGTTTTCCCGTTTTTACTCTGCTTATAGTAGCCTGATCGACATCCAGATCATCTGCTATTTCCTTATTAGTGAGTTTGCATTGCTTTACCAAATATAAAATGATTGTGCGGTAGTTTAACTTTTTCACTGGTATCCCTCCCTGCTCCTGGGGTGTGTTGAATCATTCAATATGCCAAAATGGAATTTCAATTTTTTTCAATTTTCAATCAATATTGCCCGGAAATGATTCTTCAATTCTCTTCTTTTTCTCGGCATATGTTTCAATCAGAAAATGTACTATAGTAGCATTGTAAAGAGAAGCACAAAACCCCCGGAATTTATTATAACACAACGAACGGGGGAGAGGTGGTTCAGGGCGATAAAATTTTAAGGTATCGCATCTTTACGGGACAGCTGGGAATATCAAAGGTCATTTTACGAAAAGGAGGAAAACAACATGAACGAAAACAGAAGGGGAAACAACGAAAAGGGAAGGAACCATGTGGCAGAGATGAGCGAGGTGGGAAGGCAGTTGTATGAAGATTCCGTAATGGCGAGGATGCGGGGAAGGAGCGGCGCATATACGAAGACGGGGGCTAAAGGGATTGCCCACGAAGTGATGGCCAATGATCTTGCGAATGTGAGAAACCTGACAAATCCGGGCACGGTCACGAAAATGACGAAATCGCCTACGGCGAGGCAGGTGGATGCAGTGACCATGCAGGGTAATAAGGTGGTCGAGAGGATCCAGTACAAAGACACTTCCAGTGTATCGGGCCTTGGTAAGACATTGGAACAGGTACAGAGCGGGAAATACAGGCAGGTTCAGCTGCGTGGAACCAGGGAGACGGCAGAACAGTTCAACCGGCTGGCATCTAAAAGCGGTATTACGAAAAGAATGGAATCCACGGGGATATCCAGCAAGACTACCCAGCGTATCGGGGAGAAATTTACCGGGCAGATGCCCGGGGTAGCAGGTATCGGTGATGCTATGAAAGGAACGGCGGTCGCGGCAGGGGGGATTACAGCGGTAATGGAGGGCGTGAAATCGATCGTAAATGGAGATTCGCTCAGCGAGGGAACGAGCCATGTAGTTTCCAAGACTGCAGAGAGTGTTGTCACGGCGGCGGCATCGGCGGCAGCGGCAGAAGCTGCCGTTGGAGGAGCGACGGCGCTTGTGGCTGCCTCGGCCATTCCGGTTGCCGGGCCGGTTATTGCGCTGGGCGGATTGGCTGCTGGGCTGATAACCGGCGCAGCGGTGGGGGAAGTCACAGATGGCCTCTTTGATGAGATCGGCGATGGAGTCGGCGAAGTGGTGGAAGGAATCGGAGACGGGATTTGTGAAGTTGCGGAAGGAATCGGAGACGGGATTTGTGAAGTATTAGACGGAATTGGAGATCTTTTTGACAGTATTTTTTTCTGATAAGGTCTGGATATTCCGAAAATAATTTGTACAGGTGATAAACACAGCGTAACATCAGAAAACTTATACTGGCAAAAAGAGAAGAAAAACTGGGGGTGATAATGTATATTTATATGAAAAGGAAAGGCTGCCGCACGGGATCGTCCGTTGCGGCGGCCTTTTCAGCGGGTCAGACAAATGAAATGCGAAAATTTTCAAATCTATTTCTGCAGATGTTTTCGGCTCGTCTCCTCCAGCAGTTCGCTCTTGATGGCGTAGAGCTTATCCGAGAGATCCACATAGACCTCATGGGGATTGATGAAACGGCGGGTTTCATCCCAGAGGGTTTCCTGTTCGGCCTTGCAGATATCGCGGATCTCCATCACCGAGGGGGAGGTATAGCAGGGTTCACCTTTTTTGATGACCTGAACCAGAAGTTCCCGCAGCCGGTAGGTGCCGCCTTTGATTTTCGTCTTTTTCCAGGTCTCCACCGGGTCGAAGATGATCATGTCTTTCGCTTCGTCAAAGGTCTCGTCGGCCAGACAGATCAGGTCGGCGCGGATCTTATCCGTTTCTTTATCGTAGATGCGGAACACGGTCTTGTCTCCGGGATTCGTCACCTTCTCGGAGTTCTCCGAGAGTTTGATCTTGGGGATGAAATCTTTGTCGCCCCGGTTCTTGACGGCGGCCAGCTTGTAGACGCCGCCGAAGGCGGGGTTGTCCTTGGCGGTGATCAGATTGGTGCCCACGCCCCAGGAGTTGATCTTGGCTCCCTGGGCCTTCAGGCTGTCGATCAGGTACTCGTCCAGGTCGCTGGAGGCGGAGATGATGGCGTCACCGAAACCGGCCTCCGCCAGCATCCTGTAGGCCTTCTTTGACAGGTAGGCCAGGTCGCCGCTGTCGATGCGGATACCGTACCCCTTGAGAGGGAGTCCCGCTTCCCGCATCTCCGTGAAGACACGGATGGCGTTGGGAACGCCGGAATCCAGCACGTCGTAGGTGTCCACCAGCAGAATGCAGGCATCAGGGTACATATCGGCATAGGTTTTGAAAGCGGTGTACTCGTCGGGGAAGCTCATGATCCAGCTGTGGGCGTGGGTGCCTTTTACCGGCACGCCGAACATCTGGCCGGTCAGCACGTTGGAGGTGCCGATACAGCCCGCGATCATGGCAGCCCGGGCGCCGTAGATGCCTGCGTCCGGCCCCTGGGCCCGGCGCAGGCCGAACTCCATGATACCGTCTCCCTGGGCCGCATAGACCACCCGGGCGGCCTTGGTGGCGATCAGGCTCTGGTGGTTCAGGATGTTTAGGACAGCGGTTTCCACCAGCTGGGCCTCCATCATAGGGGCGATGACCTTGATTAGAGGCTCCCGTGGGAAGACAACCGTCCCCTCGGGAATGGCATAGATATCTCCCGTGAAATGAAATCCCCGCAGGTATTCAAGGAAATCCGGCTCAAAAATACCCAGGCTCCGCAGGTAGTCGATGTCGTCCGGGGCGAAGTGCAGGTCGCGGATGTATTCAATGATCTGTTCCAGGCCCGCCGCGATGGCATAACCGCCGTCACAGGGATTCTTTCTGTAGAACGCGTCGAATACAACGATCTGATCCGTGGGATTTTTAAAATATCCCTGCATCATGGTCAGCTCGTAAAGGTCGGTCAACAGTGTCAGGTTCATTGCTCTCATGGTGAGGCTCCTTTCCCTTGGTAAAAATTAAATGCTTTCGCACGCTAACAGACTGTATCAGCTTTCCGTATTATAGCACGAAACGGTCATTTAATCTATTTATAACTGTTCAGTACCTTCACAGTTACTATGCAAAATCCATTTAAAATCGCCTACGGCGATGGGATTTTGCACTCTTGAATCATGCTCTTACGGTCTCAGCAGTAAATGCTTCGACCTGTGTTGAATAGTTACATCTATTTTACTTTCACATTTTTTACCTTACTCCATGCGCTGTAGTATTTTTTCTTCCCCACTTTTTTATAAGAGCGCAGCTTTATGTAATACGTTTTCTTACTTTTCAGCCCCGTCAGCGCCATGCTGCCGGCACTTTTTTTGTAGGTCCGCTCATAAGTGCCTTTTTTAAAATCCTTTTGCAGGCTGATGTACATCTGGTATCCGTCCGCGGTTTTATCTTTTCCCCAGGAAGCGGAGATTTTTTTCTTTCCGGAGGAACCGACTTTTTTAAGCGCAGGTGTTTTCGGGACGACTTTGACAGTGATCTTTTTGGTAGCCGCCAGATAGTTTCCTTTGGCTGCTGCTTTGATCGTGATGGTGGCCTGGCCGTAATTTTTTACTGTCACTTTTCCCGTGGATGACACGGCAGCTACCTTTGTATTACTGCTTTTGTAGGTCAGTTTTCCGCCTCCGCCGGCCGTTGCTTTCAGAGAAAATGGTTTGCTCTTATAGGCCGCGGTTTTGGATGAGGCCGTGATGGTCTGGGCCTGCTTTTGTGAGCCGCCGGCAGGGGTGTCTGTGCCGTCGCCGGAAGAACCACTGCTGCCGGATGTGCCGTTGCTGCCGGAACCGCCGGATGTGCCGTTATTTCCGGAATTGCCGCCGGACGTTTCGTTGTCTTTGGTTTCCGGGTTTTCGCCGGGGGGATTTTTTGTTCCGCTTTCCGCCCCGTCATTTCCTCCCGGCGTCTGTGTTTCTCCGGAAGTTCCAGCTGTTTCCCAGCGGGCATACAAGGTATGGGATTGTTCCGACGTCACTTTTGTATTTGCGGTTACGTTTTCGCCCCCGTTTGCCGCCGTGTACCAGCCGAGGAATTTGTCATTTCCTTTTACCGGCACAGGAAGTTCGCGGTAAAGATCGCCGGGAAGAACCAGCCTCTTTTTTTCACCGACAGTTCCTCCGTTGGCATCAAATGTACAGTAGACCTCTTCTTTAAAGGAGCAGGAGGAACCTGTTGCCAGCGTTTCGGCATAGGAGCCTTTTTCCCCGTATATATTTTGTACGGACTGTCCCAGACCGCTGGCATCCAGGTCCAGGCTGGTGACAGACGGCGGGATATATATGGATGTCAGGCCCGTACAGCCGCTGAATGCTCCGTCGCCGACCGATGTTACCTTCGGAGGCAGTACGATGTGGTTCAGGCCGCTGCAATTCTCAAATGTGGCGGGATAAATTTTTGTGAGGCTCTGTGGCAGCCGGATGTTGGCCAGCGCCGTGCAGCCGCTGAATGAGCCTCCCTGATCTTCTTCGACGAGATCGTAAAAAGACAATAGCCCCGGAATTTTTTTTACTACGGTTTTAGCGGAACCGATTGCCGTCACGCTGTCCGGGATCTCCAGATCCGCCAGATTGCGGCAGTCCTTGAAGGCTTCCGTGCCAATGGTTTTTACGCCGTCCGGTATTTCCACATGATTCAGGCTGATGCAGCCTGTAAAGGTGTTCGGATAGATATATTCTACATTCTTTGATAATCGGATGTTGGCCAGCGCCGTGCAGCCGCTGAATGAGCCTCCCTGATCTTCTTCGACGAGCCTGTAAGAAACTATTCCCCCCGGAATTTCTTTTACTACGGTTTTAACGGAACCGATTGCCGTCACGCTGTCCGGGATCTCCAGATCCGCCAGACTGATGCAGCCGGCAAAAGCGTAGGTGTCGATCAGCGTCAGACTGTCGGGCAGCGTGATCTCTGCCAGATTGCGGCAGTCCTTGAAG
>DPJQ01000160.1:15044-25963 GCA_003542935.1 Lachnospiraceae bacterium
TCCGGTATTTCCACATGATTCAGGTTGAGGCAGCCTGTAAAGGTGTTCGGATAGATATATTCTGCATTCTTTGATAACCGGATACTGGCCAGTGCGGTGCAGCCCTCAAAAATTCCTCCCATATCCTTATCCGGCGGCTTTACAGATCCGCCGATCGGCATAGATACCTCTCTGCTGGATCCCATCGCAGTTACACTGTCCGGTATCTCGACTTTTGTCAGGCTGGTACAGTCTTTAAAAGCATAGATATCAATCTTGTCCACACCGTCCGAAATTGTGAGTTCCAGTAAGCCGCGGCAGCCCTGAAAAGCGTATTCTTCAATCGTTTTTACACTACCCGGAATGGTTATGGTCTTCAAGGCGGAACAGTCCTTAAAGGTATTGATGTGAATCGTTTCCAGGTTTTTCGGCAGGTGGATCTCTGTTAAAGCGCTGCAGCCCTGAAAGGTTCCACCCTCGTTTTTACTGGCGTTTTTATAGGCATTCGGATCATACGAAGCCAAAGGTCCCCAATGCGCCTTATCACACACTTCTTTATCCGTGCCGATGACCGTTACCTGGTCCGGCATATCCACTTTTTTTAGTTTTGTGCAATTTTCGAATGCCCTGGCTCCTATGGATGTCACGCTGTCCGGGATTGCGATCTCTTCGAGACTGCTGCAGCCGGAAAAGACGCAGTGGCTGATCGTCTGCACACCGGTTTCGATGGTGACGTAACTCAGCCGTTCACAGTTTTTGAACGCGTCATAGCCGATTTCTTTCACCCCGCCCGGGATCCGGATGGAATACAGATTGGGGCACTCAAAAAAGGCCATCTCTCCGATTGTGGTTATGCTGTCTGCCATTTTTACCTGTTCTAAGTCCTTACATTGATAGAAAGCTCCGGCGCCAATGGAGATCATGTTCTCATTCAGTGTAACGGACCGTATGCGGCTTTCTGAAAAAGCATACTTGGCTATGGCAGTCACTTTTTTTCCGTCGATTTCGAGCGGGATTTCCAGATTCCATGCCACATCAGCCGTATATCCGGTGATGGTGATCTCTTCGGTGGCTGCGTCCAGCCGGTATTTCATCCCTTGATATACCGGATCCGTGTTCTCCGCGGCCTGCGTCGGCGCTGCAAAGAGCCCCGTAAAGGCAAACAGCAGGCAGAATAGTATCCATCTTTTTTCTCTTAGCATTTTTCCTCCTTCTGTCCGGACAGGGCGGTTTTGTGGGCAGATTTACTTGATTTTCACTTTTTTTATTTTGCTCCATGCACTGTAATATTTTTTTGTCCCCACTTTTTTGTAGGAGCGCAGTTTGATGTAGTAGGTCTTTTTACTTTTCAGTCCGGTCAGCGTCATACTGCCGGAACTCTTTTTGTAGGTTCTCTCATAGGTGCCCTTTTTAAAATCCTTTTTCAGGCAGAGATACATCTGATATCCGTCCACGGTCTTATCTTTTCCCCAGGAAGCGGAAAGTTTTTTCTTTCCCGGGGAGACAGCTTTTTTAAGTGCAGGTGTTTTCGGGACAACTTTGACGGTGATCTTCCTGGTGGCTGCCAGATAATTTTCGTTGGCCGCTGCTTTGACCGTGATAGTGGTCTGGCCGTAATTTTTTACTGTCACTTTCCCTGCGGAGGAGACGGCGGCCACCTTCGTGTTGCTGCTTTTGTAAGTCAGTTTTCCGTCTCCGCTGGCCTTCGCCTTCAGAGAAAATGGCTTGCTCTTGTAGGCCACGGTTTTAGAAGACACCGTGATGGTCTGGGTCTGTTTTTGGGCAATGCCGGAGGATGTGCCGGTGTTGCCTTCCGTACCGTTGCCAGAGGATGTGCCGGTGTTGTCTTCCGCACCATTGCCGGAAGAAGTGCCGGTGCTGTCTCCCTCATCGTTGCCGGGAGAAGTGTTTTCTCTTTCTGCCATCACCGTAACCGTTACAGTCGTGTCGGCCGGGTTGTAATTACCGTCGCCGGCGGCGGATACGGTAATGGCAGCCGTTCCCGGTGACAGGCCCGTCACCACACCCTGGGCGTTAACCGCGGCTATAGCCGGGGAATCGGAACGGTAGCTGACAGCGCCTTTGCCCTCCGCCGTGATTTGCAGCGTCTGTCCGATCTGGACGACGGTAGCGGACAGGCTGGCTTTTACTGTCTGTTCCGCTTTTTTGATGGTAAAATTCCCGGAAAGGGTGCCGGTATAGCCGCCCATACCGGTGACGGTCAGCGTGGCTGTTCCCGCATTGATATTATTGGCATAGGTTACGGTGTAATCCCGGTTTTCCACCAGCGGGCCGTCGGCATTTGTCACGGTGAAGGCACATTGCAGCGGCTGCCCTGTATAGGTAAGGTTTCCGTTTGTTATCGTCAAGCGGCATGCCGCCATGTCCTCTTTCCATGCAGAACTGTCGAAAAAAGCCCATCCTTTGTGCCGTGCCAGGCTCTCGGCCATGGAACCTGTTTTTCCGTAGATAGTTTTTAAAGATGCACCCGATCCGAAAGCAGACTCACTGATGCTCACAATGCTTTCCGGGATGAGCATAGATGACAGGTTGTCGCAGCCGTCGAAGGCATAGGAACCGATGTGTGTCACGCCCTCCGGGATGTTGATGCTTGTCAGGCTGGTACAGTTTTGAAACATTCCGTAACCGATCACCGTGATCTTTTTCGGAAGCCGGATGCTCTTCAGATTTCTGCAGCCCCGGAATGTATCTGCGCCTACAAGAGGATCATCGCCGCAGAGAGATGTCACGCTGTCCGGTATCTCCAGGCGCGTCAATCCGCTGCAGCCACAAAAGGCGTAGCGGTCAATGTCTGTCACGCTGTCAGGTATTCGGATCTCCATCAGCTTCGCGCAGTTCCAGAACGCGTCAATGCCGATAGAAGTCACCGTGTCCGGTATGGTGATGCTTTCCAGATTTTCACAGTTTATAAATGTGCCTTCTTGGATCGTGCGCACACCGGAGGGGATATTGACGTGTTTCAGACTGCTGCAGAGATTAAAGGCGTATTTCCCGATGGTATCCACCGTATCCGGCAGTGTAACGGAGGTCAGCCCGTTACACTCATTAAAGGCATAATCATCCAGTTCCTGTACTTTTTTGCCCGCAATGGATGACGGAATGACTATTTCCGTATCGGTTCCTGTATATTTTTCAATAATGAGTGCTCCATGTTTGGTGCTTACCCGGTATTGCAGCCCGTTATATTCCTCCGCCCGCACCGGGAAAGCCGCCAGTGCCAGAAGCACTGTAAAGACAAGTAAAACGAACAATATTTTTTGTTTCTTCATCCTGTTCCTCCTTCCTCCCCGTCAAAGGATACGACCACCGCCACGGTCACGTTATCCCGTCCCCCCGCGTCCAGTGCCTCCTGCACCAGGCGGCGGGCCTTCGCCTCCGCGCCGCTTTCCTCTTCCAGGATCCCGGCGATTGCTTCATCCTCCAGCATATCCGTCAGGCCGTCGGAGCAGAGGAGACATACATCCCCCGGACGGGCTTCCACAGAATCGGCCGTGTGGGGTTCAAGGAGCACACCCTCCCCGTCGTCCCGGATGCCCAGATACTGGTACAGCGTGTGGCGGTCCGGATGCCGGTCGGCCTGTTCTTTTGTGATCACGCCGTTTAAATAGAGTTCCCGGACCATATTGTGGTCTTTGGTCATCTGTGTCAGTCTGTGGCTGCGGTACAGATAGCCCCGGCTGTCCCCCAGATTGCTGAAAAAATACAGATCCTTTTCTATGGAAAGAGCAGTGTAAGTGGTTCCCATGTGGGTGCGGCCCGCCCGGGAGAGGATGCGTTCCCCCGTCAGGCGGACATAGGTTTCCAGATTCCGGGAGAAGGGGGCTGTGCCCTCCCCGGACAGTTCGGCCATGGTTTCCGCCGCTATGCGGGAAGCCACCTCCCCGTTTTCTTCACCGCCCATGCCGTCGAATACCGCCGCCAAAAAACAGTCTTCTGCCTTTGCGGTCCGTTCCCAGGAAAATGTTCCGTCATCCTCCCGGAAACGGCCGTCCAGATAGCCGTTGTCCTCATTGTTCGCCCGGACGCATCCTCCGTGGCTGATCAGGTATGCTTCGTAGATCATTCCGCTCTGTCTCCTTGATCTTCCAGTGTGAAACCGAAGCGCTCGTCGGCCAATGTGATGGTGTCGCCGTTTTTCAGTCTCCGCCGGACATCCGGATCCAGACGGGCGGAATTCACAAAGGTTCCGTTGGCAGAACCGAGATCCACGATATAGTATTCCTGATCCTCCCAGAAAATACGGGCGTGGCGCCGGCTCACTGCCGGATTGTCCGTTAGTACCAGATCGTTGACGTCCGCTTTCTTGCCGATGGTAAATTCCGGACTGTTTACGGGAAATATTTGGCTTGTGCCAAAGCGGGAGAGGATGGCCGTCTTTTTTCTGGACAGGAACATCTGATTCGGAATATTGTCCTGTCCCAGAATCACCGTGCCGTCTTCTTCATCCAAAACTATGCGCCTTTTGTCCGGCTGCCGGTCCCGGACATCCGCCGCCGTTCGGTGTTTCCCGTCTTCTGTATCTTTACGCTGTTTAGAGGCCGGCTTTTGCGTTTCGGTCCGGCGGCTTTCGGCTGCCTCGTTTTTCCGTGAAACCTGGCCGGCGCCGTTTTTCTTTGCGCCTGCTTTCCACAGGATCAGCCGAATCAGCCAGATAAGGAGAATGGCGGCCACTGCGCCGAGGCCGATGATGATTTTCTTTGACAGGGCCATTTTCGGCTGCAGTTGATTTTTTGCTTCCTCAAGGCTGTCGCCTGCGGCGGCCAGCTCATCGGCGCCGGCATCGTCTTCAAGGAGCCGCTCCGCGTCCTGAACGGCCTGTTCAAGGGCGGCTTTGGAGGCGGTTTTATATTCTTTGCTGTCCAGCAGCGCCCGGGACTCGGCCAGAAGGGAGCGGAAGCTTTCCAGGGATCGGTCTTTTTCCACACTGCCGTAATCGATCTGGAAATTGTCAAGGGCCACCCGAACTTCATCGATGGGGAGAGAATAGTAAACGCCGTCATTGCCGTCCTGGTCGGCGGCCATGCTGTTGATTCCCACCACATAGCCGTCCTGATTCAGCAGAGGGCCTCCTGTGTTTCCGCCGGAGACAGCGGCGGAATGCTGGATGTAGAAACTCCCGTTTTGACCGGCACGGGTGTCCTGTATGGTTCCCTGACGGATCTGTACATCCGCAGCAGAGAATTCCGTGCCGTTCCCTTCCGCCCCGGCGTCATCGGCAAAGCCCAGGGCGTAAACGGTGTCCCCCGTCACCGCGGCTTCCGCTGTTCCCAGAGCCAGCGACGTCCGTTCACTGATACCTCCGTCCACTTCCAGAATGGCGTAATCCTGTTCTTCACTCTGGATGAGCGGCACGGCGTTTGCCGTCACGTCTCCTTTGACCACCACGCGGACGGTCTCCTGAAAAGAAGCGTTTTCCGTGGGTATTCCGTTGGCCTCACAGAAAGCCAGTTTTTCCTCGGTGCTGCTCGTTGCGGCGCGGCAGACGGTGGCTACATAGGCCCGGTCGTCCCCTCCGGCAATGACAAATCCGCTGCCGTGATGTATTTCGTGGAACACGCCGTCATCCGTGGTTATACCGGAACAGACCTCCACGGTCCCCTGCTTGGCATCCTGGATGACATCTTGACCTTCTGCGTAAACCGGGCCTGCCGCCAACATGCCTGCGCAGATAAAAAGAACCGCGGCCCTCCGTTTTTTTCCTGTTTCCATTTTCTCCTCCCTGTCAGCGTGCCACAAATAAAATGGCAAGAAGAGCACAGGGATCTTCCCTGCACTCTTTTCGCCTGTTTCTGCTATGTTTCTGTCCGGCTTTACCCTTCGATCACTTCATCCAGCAGCTGTTCCGCCAGAGTTATGTTGTCCTGTTCGGCCTTGTCGTAATTCTCCGCGATCTGTTTGAGGTCGTTCACATACTCGTCGATGATCTTGAGCATCCGGGTGATGTCATCCGAAAGTCCCTGGAATTTTTTTGTATACGCTTTCGCCGCATCGCCGGTCCACACGCTGGACAGATCCCGGATCAGCTGCATCATCTGATCCATGATTCTTTTGATCTCCCTGCCTTTGGCGTTGAAGGAAGAGGATGTATTGATGATTACGGTTGTTTCTACTTTAATTATTACATTTGCCATTTTGTTTTCCTCACTCTCTGTTTTTTTAGTTTTGTGGTTTGTTGGTCTCTTTTATTCCGGCGGTACACTAGTTCTCGGAGAGGGCTTTGTTCTTTGCCTCTGCGTTGGCGTAATTGTCTGCGATCTGGTTCAGGGTGCTTACATAGGCTTCGACTGCGTTATAGAAGTTATCCATCTGGGTCGCGTCTTTCTGGAAATCCTTGCGGAAACTGTCGTTGGCATCGCCGTCCCACATGCTGTCCAGTTTCTGCTCAAGACTTCTCAGGTCCGCGACTTTCTGCTTGAAGTTTTTATTGAGATTTTTCAGCTGTGTTGCCTTGTCTGTGAGTGTCTTCGGTGTAACTTTGATTGATTTAGCCATTTGTAGATCCTCCTTGATAAAAAATTTTATTCTTTTTAGTTCTGGCTTTGTTTCCTTTGCATGTCTGCATTATATCATGGGGTTTCGAAGTTCTTTCTCTTCTCCCCCGGATGACCTGTTTTCCGCCCTGGACGGCACATTTGCGGTAAATGCTTACCGTCGGCTTTTCTGTTCGATGATCCGGCGGGCTTTCATCTCCGCGGTGTAAGTATTTATGGCGATTGCCTGGATCATCTGCGCCGTATAGTCCAGCTCTTTTGCCTGATCCATAATCTGGCGCTGCAGCTTTCGGCCTTTGTCTGTAAAAATGTCCGATCCCCCGCCTTTCCAGACGCTTCCGATCGCGGTCATCGTGGGCGCCAGCGAATGATTCACGTTCTGTTGTATGAGGCGGGCGGTATATTCCAGATGCGCGGCGCATTCTTTCGCTCTCATATAGTCCATCCGGATTCTTGCCTCTGATTTTGCCATTGTTTTGTCTCCCCCCCCTGTAGATTTACGAGATTACGTCTTCCGCCAGTGCCAGGGCTTCCCGATAAGATGTTTCCTCGGCTGCCTCATAGACTTTTGCCATATCCAGCAGATTCTCCGGATGCTTCTTAAGCTTCTTTATGGTGCCGTCCATATCTGCCTGAATGTCCGCGAACTGTCTCTGATGGGTTTGGGAGGCTGTGCCGTCCCAGTACCCTTTTGTCCCCTGGATGATCTGGGACAGCCGACGGAAACTGGATTCGAAATGATGGATCTGCCCCTGTACTTCCCGGGCTTTTGCCTTCAGTTCGCCGGGATCTACTCTGAGCTGTATATCTGTTGCCATCTGCGTATCCTCCTATATTCTGATGGATGAGGCAATATCCATTACCTGGCGTTCACACTGGTCATACAGTTTCTTCGCATTGTTCTCAAAGCCGCAGAGGGCCTTGAGTTCTGTGACCAGGTCTTCGGCCTGACGCCGGTCCCGCTCAAACGCCGCCGTGAATGCCGTCTTGCTCTCACCCTCCCACATGAGTCCCATCTGCCGGACGCTTGAGGACATATCTTTCAGTTCTTTTTCCATGGCCTGAATCAGGCTGTATACCTGCTGCGCGTCCCGCCCCAGCTTTGTTATGTCTACTATGATTCTCTCGGATGCCATAGACCCACCACCTCCCTTTTTCTGTTACGGCAGAAACCGTATGCCCGAATGGTCTATATACCGGATAACGTTGGGAAACTCTCTTCCCCGGAAAGTTATGGATCCGGATTTTCTCCTTCTTTCTCCCAGGCTTTCCACCATCTGTTCGCAGCGCTCGTAGGTTGTGATGATACGGTCCAGCGCCTGTTTCATGAGCAGAACTTTCTGCCGCTGCAGACGGAGCCGGTCGGCCTGCCGCTGTACGATCTGCCTGATCTGGCGTATGCCGCGGCCTTCCAGACGGGAGAGTTTTGCGCAGACTTCTTCGAGCATGTATGCCTCTCTGGAAAGCTCACAGGCGTAGTTGGCAAGTTCCCCGGACTGCCGCCGGAGTCTGTCGCAGTAAGTCATCACTTTCATCTTTTTTCCCCTTTCCTTTCATCTTCTCCGGGATCACCGTTTCTGCCTTTTCCTGACGTTTCTCAGGATAACAGAATTCTTTCCGGGCAGACATATTCTTCCCTGGAATGCACGTTTTCCGCCCCGGACAGCCGGGAATCAGACCAGAAGCAGTCTGCCGCCGTCGCCGATTCTGCACTGACACAGGGTGCTCTGGTCCGGCAGTGTGGTATTTTGGTCAAGGGAACAGAGCATGAAACTGTCCGTTTTGTCCGGCAGGGGATTTTTCATTTTCTTGCTGAGGATTTCACACAGATCGCCCACAATCCGGGATATCTTTGCGTTTTCATCCAATTCAAAATCAAACCGCTCATCCACAGCGGGCACATACACTTCCACCAGTATCATGATCTCGCCTCCCTGAGAAACCAGCCTCTCAAAATATTTTTACAGTTTTCTTTCTTATATATATCGCGTTTAGTCCTGCCGCCCTCCTGCAGTACGGTCCAGGTGAAAAGCCCCTGATCCGCCACTGTCAGGCGGGCAGATTCCCCGCCGGTGGTCTTATCCCGCAGGGTTGCGGTGCACCGGGGATATTGCGTCCGCCGGAATTCTTCTTCGGAAAGCTCTTCCGTCAACTTTGCCACGGAAAAATCTTCCGCGTCAGAGCTGTCCGCCGAAGGCTGCCCTTCCGGGAACAGGTCTTCGAAAAAATCTTCTTCCGGAAGCTCGCCCGCGGAAAGAGTATCTATCGGGAAATCGCCCGCAGGGAAGCCGCCTTTTGAAAAAAGGTCTGCGGAAAAATCCGTTTCCGAAAACTGTTCTGCAAAAAGGTCTGCTTCCGGAAAATCCCATTCCGGGAAACTGCTTTTTGTCAGGGAATCCTCATCATCGGCCAGGATTGTCTCGGGACCCGGCGTTTCCTCCGGAAACAGGCCCGCCTCCCACAGGTGTTCCAGCAAATCTTCCGCTTTCCACAGGCTGAACCGCAGCATGCCCGTCTCCATGGGGCTGGTTTCCAGGAGCACCCGGCGGCTGCCCGCGCCGTAACAGCCCTTTACGGTCGGACCGTCTGCGTTATCCGCGTCGCCCTCGATCTGCAGGCACCACCCGGCATCCCGGATCAGCCGTACCAGGGAAGCGGCGGGTTCCAAAAGCCGCACCGCGTCCCCTTCCCATTCGATATAGGATTTTTTATACAGGCCCGCCAGGATCCGGTACACGTCCTCCCGGGAATTTATCTCACTCTCCGCAGAGGCTGCAGCCTCTGTTTCCCGGGCATCATTTTCCGCTTCCCTGGTATCCGTACCCGCGGGCAGGCAGCACCCCGTCATCCCCTGGCCAGCCAGGAGCAGCAGAAGCTCTTCCTCCCGGATATAATAGCTCTCATATTCTCCGTAACCCATCCATATACTCCTTTACGGCCCCTTTGTAGCTTCGGGACAGCGGAACCAGGATATCATCCGTCAGGTAAATGCTGTTCTCCGACAGCTTCACCCGATTGATATACTGACTGTTAACCACGAAACTCCTGTGGCACCGGATAAAATGCTCCGGCAGTTCCCGGATCATGTGATCCAGTGTGCCGTACCTGCTGTATTCCCTGTCTTTAAGCCGGACGAAAACCTTTTTTTCCCGTACTTCCAGATAGTAGATCCGGGAAAACGGGATCCGTATCTTTCCGTCCCGGTTTTCCAGCGTCAGGGCCCGGTCGTCTTTTTCCTCCCGGCTGCGGTACAGCGTGTGGAAAAATTCCTCCACGACCCGTTTGGCTTCCGCGGCCGAAAAGGGCCGCAGCAGCAGGGACATGGCCCGGATTTGGGGTGTCAGGTACTCCATCGGGGACACGGACCGGTCCGCCAGCAGCAGAAGCTGTGCCGATTCGTGGGATTCCCTGGTCCGGCGCACCAGCTCCAGCCCTTTTCCGTCCGCGATTTCCATGAGAGCCGCGTCCATCAGTCCCTTTTCCCCGAGAAACCGTTCCACCTCCGCGGCGGCTTTGAAAGCGTACACCTGCAGTCGGTCATCGGAAAGATAAGCCACACTGTTGCGGGATAACCGTACCAGTTCCAGCCCTTCTTTTTCCTTCCTGTCGTAAACCAGCATTTCCATCTGTGCCTTTACCTCCTTGCCAGCGGTACCACCAGTTTCCGGGCCGCATTCTCATCCTCGGAATCCGGTAGCTGGCCCGTGCCGGCCTTTCCCGCTTTCATCTGTTCCGTGTAGGACAGATATTCGAAGGACAGCGACGGGTTGTCTCCCGCATGGCCGCCCATATGGACGCCGGTTTTATAGCCGATAAAGGATTCATACAGCCCATAACCGGAAGCCGGGCTTGTGTTGTCCGGGTCGATCTCACTGATAAAGTAAATATTGTGCAGTTCGCCTTTGGACAGGATATTTTCCATGAAACCGGACATTTTCCTCTCGGCATTGTAAATAAACGGTGCAAACCATGCCATATCCGCGATAAAGATGAACCAGGGCGTCTCCTGGGCCATCCGCGCAAAGATCTCATCCTCCTCCATATCTTCCGAGGCCATCCGGCGTTTCAGCTGGTTCCGCTCTTTAAATACCGGGGTCATGCCGGCAAAAAAGTTGAATACGGACTCTTCATCCGCGGCATAGGACACTTTCTCTTCCTCCGCATAGGCGCTGTACAGCCCCTCCGGGGAGTCCAGAATGCCGATCCGGCAGTCTTTTTTCAGGGCGGACTGGATACAGACTTTCATCAGGTTGGTCTTTCCCGTCCGTTTGCCGCCCCAGATCATCCAGCAGTAGGTATGGCGCAGCGGTATACTGTACACATCCGCGCTGTCTCCGTTGTAGCCGACGGGCAGAAGCGCCGGGTCGGCCGCGGCTTTTCCGAAATCTTCCAGCTCCTCGAACAGGCTCCACACGGGTTTTGCCGGTA
>DPJQ01000160.1:26185-38345 GCA_003542935.1 Lachnospiraceae bacterium
CGAACAGGCTCCACACGGGTTTGGCCGGTATCTCGGGCACCTTCCGGGCGCATTTCTTTGTCCAGGCGGCCGCCATGGCCGCGCATTCCGCGCGTATACGGTCCATACGCTGGTAATCGTTCTCCGCCGCCACGGCAAGGGCAGCCTGATACTCCAGGATGCCCTCCGCGCAGGCCGCCAGGCCGCGGCCTCTGATGCCGCTCTCCGGTGTCACGTCGATCTGGAAACTGTGGAGCAGTTCGCCGTATTCGTATCTGTCCTGCAAAGCCAGGCACAGCGCCCGGCCGATGTTTTCGCCCACCCGGCTGGAGATATCGTTCATCCCGTAGCCCATGCCGGACACGATCAGGAAGATACCGTGATTTACACCTTCCTTGGCCAGACGGATCATAATATCCTCATAGTCCTCGTCGGTTTTTTCCCTGAATGCCGCGTAGTTGTCCACAAAGAGCAGGATCGCGGGCACGATCACGCCGTTTGCCCGGACGTACTGGCTGTAGTTCCCGCCGCGGAAGAGGGATTTTCTTTCCTCAAGGATGCGCTCCAGCATATGGAAGAATTTGCTGATTTTATCCGTATCGCTCTCGTACATGATACCGCCCACCTGGGGCGCGTCCTCAAAGGCCGAGAGCAGTCTGCCGCTGAAATCCAGGCCGTAAATATGGATCTCTTCCGGCGTATATTTCTGGATCAGGGCGTAGGCCATGGTCTGCATCAGCGTACTCTTTCCGGAAACGATGCCGCCGCATATGGCGATATGGCCGTCCGCGGCAAAATCCACGACCAGAGGCATCTGGTTCTGGTTGGCGGGATCGTCCATCTTACCCGCCACGATGTTCAGGCTCCATTCTTTCCTGTCCTGCCAGAAACCGTTATGTGTAAAGCTGTCCGCCGTAAACTCATCGAAAGAATCCAGACCGAGTTCCTTCGGCAGCACAGGCATCCAGAGCTGATGTCCGCAGTCGTAATGGCATTCCGCCGCCACCTGGGCCAGATAGTCTTTCACGGCTTCAAGCTGGCTTACCTCTTTGGCGTGCTTTTGGCTGGCTTTTCTGGCTTTCTGTTTCCGGGCGGCCCGGATCATGTTGCCGGTCAGTTCCACCCTGCCGTTCAGGGAGAGGAGCTTCGCCGCGTCCGTTCCCTCGTCCGCGGCGTCCTCGTGGTAGGCCGCGCCGCTGTAACCGGACTGGAACAGTTCGTAGATTTCATCGTTACCCACCTGCAGATAGCAGCGTCCGGCCTGCGTGATGTAGGCGGCGTCCGGCTTGTGCAGCATATCGTTGCTGTCCTGTTTGTCCTGCACCCGCAGACAGAGACGGAATTTGGAGTTGCTCCAGATGTTGTCGTCCACGGTACCGTTGGGCTTCTGGGTGGCCAGGATCAGATGGACGCCCAGGCTCCGGCCCACCTGGGCCACACTGATGAGCTCCTTCATGAAATCCGGCTCCTCCCGCTTCAGCTCCGCAAACTCATCAATGATGATAAACAGATGGGGAACCGGCCGGGCCGCCTCGCCGTTTTTGTACAGCCGGGTGTAGGCGTTGATATTGTTCACGCCGTTTTCGTTGAATACCCGTTGACGGCGGCGGTTTTCGCTCTTGATGGAGACCATCGCCCGTTTCACCTGGTTGCCGGAAAGGTTGGATATCTGGCCGATCATGTGGGGCAGTCCGTCGAAAAGATGGGCCATGCCGCCGCCCTTGTAATCGATGATGAAAAATCCGATATCATCGGGGCTGTAGTTTACCGCCAGAGAGAGCATATAGGTCTGCAGTGTCTCGCTCTTTCCGGAGCCGGTGGTGCCGGCCACCAGACCGTGAGGGCCATGATATTTCTCATGGACATCCAGGTAGCAGGGTGCCCCTCCGGCCTTCTGGCCGATTACACCCCGGATATTTTCATAGATACGGTTCTTGGCCCACAGTTCCTTCACCGGGAGCTCCTGGGGCCTGTGAATGCCGAACATGTCGAAGAAAGTCAGGCCGGAAGGGATCTCCCCGCCGGACTCCATTTCCGTAACCCGGAAGGAGGAGAGCCTCCGGGAGAAGTCCGTCAGCTTTTTGCCGTTTAGAACGTCAAATGCCAGGGCCGTCCGTCTGTCCTGCCCGTCTGCCGCGTTGCAGATGCCTTTCAGCCCGCCTTCATTTTCAATGATGTACTCGCAGCTGTTGGGCAGGTCCATGCGGCTGGCCGCCAGCAGTACGGTGGTGAGCCCGAACCTGCCGTCATTTTCGGACACATATTTGGAGAATAATTCCCCCTCCAGCATGGACGGGTCGGAGATAAATATCACATAGTAGGGCATGGGAACCGTTTTTTCCGCTCCTGCCTCTTTTGCCGCTTCGGTGCGTTCCCGGAAGATACGGGCCAGTTCATAGAAAACGTCCCCGGCTTCTTCCCTGTTCGAAGCCAGGAAACGGTATTTCCGGTCCTCGGACCATACGTGGGGCAGCCATTTGGCAAAACTCCAGGCCTCCCGCTCCGCGGAAGTGCTTCCGTCATATATGTAGCCCAGCTTCACATCGGTATAGCAGTTGTTGGCTGCAATCTGGGCGCTCAGTATCCGGGCGATATGGACGGCATCCTCCCGGGCCCCCTTTCCGGCCAGGCCGATCAGGCCGTGCTCCGCGAGATCCACCGTGACCGGAGCCTGAAACAGTTTTTCGTAATTTTCTTTGATCAGAGCCGGTTTTTCCGCCAGTTCATCCTGATACAGTTTGAATTTTTTCTTTTCCACGACGATCGGCGCCTGGAAGGGAATATCCCCGGTGCCCAGGCGGTGTCGCAGGAAGTCTTCGTGGCTCCGGTTGCGGTTCCAGAGTTCTCCCGCCGTCCCGTCATAGGCCAGACAGGCTTCCGTGGAAGGATACATGGATTCCAGCAGTTTTGCCGTGCTCTCGTATCTTTCCTTCACATCATCGGTCTTTTTCACCAGATAATCGCTGTAGGCGGAAAAACGCAGTTCACTGGCCGCCGCTTCTTCTTTTTTCTCATACCGCACGCCCAGCAGAGCCCATAAGACACCCAGGGCCGCCGATGCCACGGCCATGATCAGGCCGGAGTACATGTACAGAGAACTTCCCCCGCCGCTGGAAGATGCAGAATAGACCATCAGCATACAGCCTAACATCATGGGCAGTGCCATGGTGATGGAGGGGCCGATGAGCATCAGCATGGGCTGGCGTTTCTGTCTGTCTTTTTCCGGCGGATTTTCGATCTCGATGGGGGTTTCGTCCGGCTTTTCATAGCTCCTGGGAGATCTGTGGTAGAGGGTTTTCCCCTCCCGGGCCTCGGTATCAAGGAGAACCGTTCCCTCCTCTACACCGGAGCAGGGGGTCAGCTTCTGACCGATGACTGCATTTTTTTCGGTATCGTCAATGGCCAGTATATTTCCCAGATAGAGGATATGCAGACCCAGGATATTGATGTAATCGCCGAAGGACAGCTTTGTCTCCGTCTCGATCTTCACTGCATTGATGTAGGTGCCGTTAGAACTCTTATTGATGATCCAGTGGTCCGGCCCCTTTTTCTCGATGACGGCATGTTCCCGGGACACCAGCTTCAGATAGTCGTAAACGATATCGTTGTCCGCACCTTTACCGATGGCGATGCGGTCTGCGGCCTCTATGGAGAACTTGCTGTAGGCGTGGAATACGGTGGAGACGTCCTTGATGATCAGAGAGAGTTTCTCTTTATGGCTGTCCTCCAGCATCAGTACGTCGTTGTTGCGCAGCATATGTCCCGCATAATCCAGCCGGTCTTTTGTCAGACGAAGTCTCCGGTCCGGCAGGATCTTCCAGACCTCATCGAGAACTTCAAGGTTCAGCGTTATGTCTTCCTCAAGCTGGAAATACTGTCTCTCCAGACGGATCTGATAGTCCGCGTTATTGATCGACGGGAGGATGTACTCTTTAAATGCCTTCGGCGAATATACAGATATAACTATGCTCATCGTTCACCCCGCCTTTCATTTGCCAGCTGACGGTTCAGCCGTTCGTCCTGTTCCTGTTTTTTGAGTTCCTGGTCCATGGAGAGGCTTCTTTTTTTCTCTCCGGACAGTTTCCAGATGAAAAAGGCCATGATCAGGATCGCGATGCACTCATAAATGATGACCGCCGTATCTGAATAAAACATTTCCGCGCTCATTTTTCTCTCCTTCCTCAGTTCACCAGATCCCAGGAATCGATGCTGTCCGTTTTCTTTGAAGACGATTTTTTTGAAGACGATTTCTTTGAAGATGATTTCTTCGAAGAGGATGACTTCTTTGAGGAAGAGCTTTTGGTTGTCGTGGAGCCGCCGGAATTTTTAGCGGCGGCTGCCTGTTTCGCCTCCTCGGCCTTTTTGGCTTCTTCTTCTTTCTGCTTTTTCTCTTCCTCGGCTTTCTTTTCCGCAGCTACTTTTTCCGGATCTCTGCCGGCGCTGACAGTGAGCTCCACCGCTGTGTTTTTTGCGGTCCGGGCATCGACATCCACGTTCTGCTTGATGATAAGCCCTTTCGCCACTTCATCGCTGTATGCCTCTTTTGACGTGCAGGAGATAAAGCCCGCACTTTCCAGGGCCTGCATGGCCTCCTCCAGGTTTTTCCCTTTTACATCGGGCATCGGTACCAGTTCCGCCCCTTTGCTCACGACCACGGACACCGTCTGTCCCGGCGCCAATGTGCTTGGCACACCGGGATCCTGAGAGATGATCCGGCCTGCCTCCACATCGTCGGACCAGGCTTCCGTGGCCTGATAGACCAGCTTTGCCGATTCCACGGCGGCCTGCGCTTCATCGGCGGCCAGTCCCACTAGGGCGGGTGTTTCCACGGGGGGAACCCCTTTACTTACAGTAACCTCTATGGTATCGCCCTTCTTTAAAACAGTCCCCGCATCCACGCTCTGGGAGATGATTTTTCCCGATTCCACCTGGTCGGAATAGACGGCTTCCTTTTCCACCAGCGTAAAATCTTCTGCAGCCCCGGCAGCCATATCCAGGGTCATACCGGTCAGTCCGGGAACCTCTTTTACCAGGGACTTCTGATACCCCTGCCAGGCGAGGCACCCCGCAACCAGCAGGCCCGCCAGGACGATGCCGGTCAGCGCCGCTTTTTTCTTTGAACGGCCGGGCTTTACGTTCAGGACTTCGGGGAGCGGCTCTTTTTCTTCGGCAGCGGTTTGTCTGTCCTGTCCGGTTTCGTCTTCCGGTTTCGGTTCTTCTTTTTCGGGTTCTTTTGTTTCCGGCTGCGGGTTTTGGTGTTCCGCGGGTTCTTCAAAAAGGAAGCGGGTGCCTTCTTCCTGTTTTGCTTCCGGTTTCTGTTCCGGTTTGGGACGTGGTTCCGGTTTCCGGTGTTCTGCGGGTTCTTCAAAAAGGAAGCGGGTGCCTTCTTCCTGTTCTTCTTCCGGCTCCGGCTCTGTATGCCGGGGCAGCCGTTCTTCCGGCTTTGGCCCGGTCGATACATATTCCGCTTTTTCGTTTTTCAGGCGATCCCCCTGGGGATAAGCGAGTCCGGCTTCTTCCGCTTCGTACAGCACACCTTTCAAAGCCTGCTTCATATCCGACGCACTCTCATAGCGCTCCCGGGGATCAAAGGCGCAGGCTTTCAGCACGATCTCAGCCAGGCGTCCCTCCCCGTTGCAGGGCCGGGGCATCTTCTCACCGCTCATCCGCATGACATTGGCTTTTTCCTTGTCGGAATAACGGATCGGCTGGGGATAGGCGGGCAGAAAGGGCGTCCGGTTGTTATTCAGAAACCGGTACAGCACGATGCCCAGGGAATAAATGTCCACGGTGGAATTGTATGTATCACCTTTATAAACTTCCGGCGCCATATAGCTGTAAGTGCCTTTTTTTGATAACGCCGAGCTGGTTTTCTCCATCTGCCGGGCAATCCCGAAATCGCCCAGCTTAAACCGTCCCAGGTTGGATACAAATATGTTTTCCGGTTTAATATCCCTGTGTATGATGTTGTATCGCTGGCATATTTCCAGGGCGCTGCACATATCTATGCCCAGCCGGATCACATCCCGCACCGACAATTCGTGTTCCCGCAGATAGTCGTAGAGCGGGGTCAGAAGCTCCATCCGGATATAGATCGTCCACCCAATCCCTTCTTCGTGGGGGATCACTGCGTGGTCTTCATAGCTCACGATGTTCGTGTTGCCCTTCAGGCGGGACATCAGTACAAACTCTTCCACGATGTCCTCCACAATACTGCGGAAATACATGGTGGCGCTTTTTTCGTCCATGCCGTCGTTTAATATGGAGCGCATTTCCGCCTGGCTCTGCGGTATGGTTATGACTTTCAGGGCCGCCTCATAAACATGGCCGAATTCGGCTCTTTCGATCCGGTAGACTTTGCCGAAAGAACCTTCCCCGAGAAGACCGCCCAGTTTCCAGCCATTCCAGATTTTATCTAACTCCTGCTGCATGTTTCACCTCATATGCTTCCTGCCGTTCCAATCTCTGAAATTCGTGGCCGAACACAAAAATGAGGAGATCATCTGCGGCATGCAAAATTAATTTACATTATAACATGAAACCATGGGGCAAAGTGTATTTTTTTGAAAAAAAGTTTCCATATTCTGCGGCCGCAGAGAGTAAAAACGGGCGGCAGACGGATGAGGATATTGACGGCTGTTTCACGGATGCCTATAATTAGGTAAGCAGACACCCGGAAAGCGGGAGGGAAAAGGGTTCGGGCGTTATACGACAGTGAGGCTTTGTGCCTGATTTTACAAATGGAGCGGCAGGCGGATGAAAAAGAAAAAAAACAGTGCGGAAACAGAAATGAGTTTTCCCCAATGGGTGGGGGAAAAGGGAACCTATATATATGTTCTTATCATGCTGGTGGTGTTTTCGCTGTATTGCACCAATAAAATGTTTAATTTAGTGGAGGACCGGAAGAACTTTTTTCAGTATCTGACGGTACTGTATGCCTTTATGCTTCTTCCGGCGGCAGGGCAGGCCCTGTATAAACTGGTAAAAAAGCCGTCGGAGCTGAAACTGCCGGGGATAGATACTGTATGGATGCTGTTTCTTCTGGGGGGGATCCTTTTGTCCACAGTGATTTCCGGGGACGGTAAACGGATATTCTGGGAGATGCCCACGGCCCGGAGCATCAGCGGTCTCTGCTTTATCGGCTGTATTTTGGTTTATTTCGGTGTGCGCCGCTTCGGCGTGTTTGACGGCCCGGTGCTGTGGGGGTGGATGGCGGGAAGCGCGGTGATCTATTTGTTCGGCATCCTGTGTTCCTGCGGTATCAATTTTATGCATATTCAGGATGGGGTCGAGCAGAGATACTATTTTATATCGCCTCTGGGCGGTTCTAATATCAATGCCACCTATGTGTGCCTGATGCTTCCCTTCCTCATGGTGATGTTTCTGGTCGGCGAGGGGCTTTTTGCCAGGGTGGTCAGCGGCGCCTACCTGTATATGGGTTTTCTGTTTTCTTTTTTTATTAAGACGGAGAGTTCTGCGATTACGATGGTCTTCGGCATTTTCCTCCTGGGGTATTTTGCTCTGGAAAAAAAGGAATGGTTTGAACGGTATACCCAGGTGGTAGGGATCTATCTGGGGGCAAAATTGACGATCCGCATACTCCTGTACCTGTTCCCGGACCGTCTGTATCCCTTTGACGGGATTGATCTGAAGCTTCTGGATCTGAAAATGATTCTTGCGGAGGCTGCGGCCTGGGGCCTGGTGGCGGCGCTGCAGTGCCTGAAGAAGGATGTTTTCCGGAGCGCGGTATTTTGTATAAGGAAATACCTGCTGGGGGTGGTGGCGGCTGCGGCCCTCGTCTTTGTGGTTTCCCTGGTGGCCGTGAACCTTATGGGAGAGGCCGTGCCGGAGGGCTCGGTGTTCCGGCATCTGATGATTACGGACGCTACCTTTAACGCCCGGGGATTTATATGGAGGAGAACGGCGGCGCTGCTCAGGGAGGAACCTCTTATCAACAAGCTTTTCGGAAACGGGCTGGGTTCTCTGTATGACCAGATTTATTTTGGGGCGGACCGGAAGGCCCTGCTGGAGTATATGGGCGGGAACGCATTTTACGATCCCCATAACGAATATCTGCAGTGTCTTGTGGATATGGGGATCGCAGGGTTTGCGGGATATATCGGGCTGCTGGTGACCACTCTGGTGCGGGCGCTGCGCCGCTGGAAAGGGAGCGAGTGGCAGATGGCGGTGGCGCTGACCCTGGCCGTGTATATGGTGCAGGCCCTCGTGAATGCTTACAGTATCATGCATATGCCGCTGTTGTTCATTTTTCTGGGGTTTGCCAACGGATATATGCTGAGAAAAGGGGAATCAGGTTACGATCCGCTCCCGTGACCGGCAACACACAGTTCAGGCGTTATGGCTCATGATCTTTTGAAAACGGTTTATATTTGAGTTATAAAATGTTATACTGTAACAGTGCAGTTATACTTGTATTCAATTAGAAAAGGAGGAGATAGGAATGAGTATTATGGAAAACACAATCTCCATGATGGAAAGTCTGCCGGAAGCAGATTTGTTAAAAATACAGAACTTTACCAGGAAGCTTTTCCAGTGTCATGAATCTGAATCCACAGACGAGGCGGTTGGCAGATTCCTTGAACCAATGTCGCGGGAAGATTTTATGAGGGATATAGAAATTGCCGAGCGGCAATTTGCCGCAGGCGAATATCAGGAAATGGGGGAGGCAATCGATGACATTTGCCAGGAACTCAAAATATAAAGTTGTTATTACGCGTAACGCTAAGCTTCAACTTACTCAGATTTTACAATATCTCCATCAAAACCTGAGAAGCGAACAGGCAGCGCGCAATGTCAGGGATGATATAAACGAAACCAGGCTCAGGCTTGCTGATATGGCAGATAATTTGAAATTATGTGATTATCCTGAGTTGCGTGCATTAGGCTATCGAACAATCCATTTGAGGCGCCATCGTTATTTTATGCTATACAAAATTATTAACGGCGTTGTACGTGTTGACGGTATTTATCATGATTTGCAAGATTATGAAAACATTTTCTCTAATAGTTTATAATAAACTACAATTCTAATATCATCGGCAGTATCCGGATACAGACTGCCTCCTGAATCAGGTTTTTCCCACAGCCCATATATGTAAAATAATGGAATCTTCATAAAAATTGTATTTTCTGCTTCCTTATATGGTTGACAAAAAAGGGGGGGATGTTATAATTGAGGGTGACTAATTATAAACCTAAAGTATAGGAGGAAGTGGAGTATGACAGAACTCAAGGTCAAATTCACAAAAGGCTTTGCCAAACGGGCAACGGCCGTAGCGATGGCATTATGTATGGGGTTATCTCTGGCGCCGTCGGGACTCGTAGCTAATGCGGCTACATGGGAGGAGCAGGACTGGAAGTGGGAAGGTAAGCTGTCCGTCAGTCAGGAAACTGTAAGTGTTGAAGCGGCGAAAACCGTAACTCTGACAGCGAAAATGGATGGTGTCGTACCTGTTACACCGACCACACCGACAGCAGCAGAGGCAACACCGGTAACACCTACTAAGGTACCGGGGATTACCTGGAAATCCAATGATGAGAAAGTGGCTACAGTAACAGCTAATGGTGAGAGCGCTACAGTAACAGGCGTGGCAGCAGGTACTACTACGATTACGGTAAGTGCAGGTGATGAGACAAAGACGGTGGCCGTTACCGTTACAGCTGCGCAGACAACAAATCCGCCCTCAGGTGGAGGTACGACAACAAATCCGCCCTCAGGTGGAGGTACGACAACAAATCCGCCCACAACAGGTGGTGACGACAAGAAGGATGATACTACAACAGTTACGCCTCCGGCAGAGAAGCCCGCAACTGTAACCGTAAAGAAAGTTGCCCTTTCTCTGAACGGCCAGACTCTGAAGAGCGGTTCTACACTGGCTGCAACTTACAGCAAGACCTACAATTTAAAAGCAACAGTTACGGCTACACCGAACAAAGCTGCCAACAAGAAAGTTACATGGAAATCTTCCAATACGAAGATTGCTACCGTAAGTAAAAACGGTGTGGTTAAGACCAAGAAGAAAGCAGGAACCGTTACGATTACTGCTACATCTACTGTGAACAGCAAAGTAAAAGCTACTATCAAACTGAAAGTTGCCAAGAAAGCAGTTGCTGTTTCCAAAGTAGCGATCAGCGGCAACAAGAACATGAAGAAGGGTAAAAAACAGACCCTGAAGGTTACGGTTTCTCCCGCTACAGTTGCAAACCGCAGCGTGACCTGGAAAACTTCCAATAAGAAAGTTGCTACAGTAAACTCGAAGGGTGTTGTGACAGCAAAGAAGAAAGGAACCGTTAAGATTACGGCTACATCCAAAGCTAACAAGAAAGTTAAAAAGACTTTCACAATCAAAGTTAAATAATTCGGGTACATAAATCCCAGAGCAGGGGCCGTGATGGAGTGGAAACTCTGTGCGGCCTCTGTTTTTGCGGAAAAGGGAGAGAACCATGGAGAATGAAAAAAAGGGAGCGGCGGAATGGCTCGCGGAAAAGGGGACATATATCTATCTGCTGGCCATGCTGCTGTTTTTTGCGCTGTACCATACCAATAAGATGTTCAATGTGGTAAATGATAAATGGGTGATTTTCCAGTTTTTTACCTTTTTATATCTTTGTTCCATTCTTCCGGCGATGGGGAAGGGGATTGGCGGCCTTTTCAGAAAAAAAACGGCCTTGAAGCTGCCGGGGCCGGATATGGTGTTTGCGGTTGTGCTGGCGCTGGCCGTTGTGCTGTCCACGGTGCTGTCCGGCGAGGGCAGACGGATATTTTTTACCATGCCCACGGACAGGAGCATCAGCGGGCTGTGTTTTATCGGCTGTATCGTGATATTTTTTGCGGTGCGCCGGTACGGCGTGTACGACAGCTTTGTGCTCTGGGCCTGGATGATCGGGAGCGGGATCATTTACCTCTACGGTATCTTATGTTCCTGCGGCATTAATTTTATGCATATCCAGGACGGGGTTGAGGTGAGGTACTATTTTATTTCGCCTTTGGGCGGGTGCAATATCAATGCCACCTATGTCTGCCTGCTCCTGCCTGTCATCATGGTGATGTATATGGTCTGCCGGGAACGTTTTTCCCAGATCATTTACGGCGTGTATATCTGCATGGGTTTTTTGTTTTCCATATTTATCAAGACGGAGAGCTCCGCTATAGCCATGATGTTCGGCCTGCTCCTGATGGGATATTTCGCTCTGGAGAGGCCGGCCTGGTTCGAGCGCTATATGCATGTGCTGGCCATGTATCTGGGGGCAAAAGGAGCCATCTGTATCCTCCTGCATTTCTTTTCCGATAAGCTGTATCCCTTTGACGGGATCAACCTGCTGCTTCTGGATCCGCGGCTGATCATCGGCGAGGCAGCCGTCTGGATTCTGATATATGCGGTGCAGCACAGGGCGGATGATCTGGTGCGCAGGCTGCTGTACGGTGCAAGGAAATATCTGCTGGGTGTGGCTGTAGCCGCCGCTCTGTGCCTTGCGGTCGGTGTGGTGGCGGCGAATGTCACGGAGGTTTCGGAGGGTTCTTTCCTGAGCCGCCTGCAGATCACGGACTCCCTGTTTAATGCCCGGGGATTCATATGGAGGAAGACGGCAGGGATTCTCGGGAGCGAGTCTCTGGTGCGCAAGTTGTTTGGCAACGGGCTGGGGGCCTTGTTTTCCCTTGTCTATTCCGGACCGGAGAGGGAGGCCCTCCTGGCCCAGATGGGCGGAGCGGCGTTCTACGATCCGCACAACGAGTACCTGCAGGCGCTGGTAGATATGGGAATTCTGGGCTTTGTGGGCTATTTCGGGCTGATCTTTACCACATTGGCGAAGGCGCTGCGTCGTTGGAGAGAAAATGAGCTGCAGGTGGCGGTGATTCTTACGATCGGTATTTATCTTGTGCAGGCGCTGGTGAATGCCTATTCGATCATGCATCTGCCGTTGCTGTTTATCTTTCTGGGGCTGGCTAACGGAGCCATGGCGAAGAAAGAGGAGGCCCCGCAAAAAGAATGACAAAGTGAATCATGTTCTCCCGCAGCCACGCAGCGGGTGCGTGGCTCGGGTATGAAAAGTATTGAACGTTACAAGAAATTTTTTTTGAAAAACAGGCTTGACATTCTCCGGTAAATCTCCTATAATACCCATTGTTGCAAGTTATTGGGCTATCGCCAAATGGTAAGGC
>DPJQ01000160.1:38680-42070 GCA_003542935.1 Lachnospiraceae bacterium
GTTCGAATCCTTGTAGCCCAGTTTGAGAAGCTGTCACACCGGTTGTATGATCGGCGGTGGACAGCTTTTTTTATCCGACAGGCATCAAGGAGAGGAAACCATGGGCTATGCATTTCCCGGCCGTGTCCGGTTCAGCGAGACGGGGGCGGACAAGAAACTGACACTTTGGGGGATATTGAACTATTTTCAGGACTGCGCCACTTTTCACAGCGAGGACAGTGGGGTGGGCATCGGGCTTCTCGCCGCCCGGGACCGGGTATGGGTGCTTTCATCCTGGCAAATATGTGTTGACCGTTACCCGGATGTGTGTGAGAATATTGAGGTGGCCACGTACCCCTATGCATTCAAGGGCCTCCTTGGTATGCGCAATTTCACGATGAAGACCCGGGAGGGGGAGCTCCTGGCCTGGGCGAACAGTGTGTGGAGTTTTCTCGAGGTCTCTACGGGGCGTCCGGCCCGGGTGGAGGCGGATATCCGGGAACGCTATGGCCTTGATGAAAGACTTGACATGGACTATGCCTCCCGCAAGGTGCCTGTGCCGGAAGCGGGAGAGCGGCGGGATCCCATCGTGGTACAGCGGGAGCATCTGGACTGCAACGGCCATGTGAACAACGGGAAATATGTGCAGCTGGCGGCGGATTACCTTCCGGAGGATTTCGGGGTCGGGCAGATGCGGGCGGAGTACAGGCGGCAGGTCATGCTGGGAGATGTGCTGTACCCTTTGGTAGAGCAGGGGGACGGCGTGTGCCGGGTGGCCTTGTGTGACGGAGAAGGAAAACCCTGTGAGATCACGGAGTTTACGCGGAAAGCCGGGTGAAAGCTTACAGCCGGACAGGCAGTAATACATGGAAGTGCCGGGAGTCCGGTGCGGGAGGAGTATATGATTGAATTAGGAAAGAGACAGAAACTGGTAGTAGTGAAACAGGTGGAATTCGGTGTATATCTGGCCGAGAGCGAGGAAACCGCCGAGGAGCGGGTACTGCTGCCCATCCGGCAGGTGCCGAAGGGAACGGGGAAGGGCGATGCGCTGGATGTATTTATCTATAAGGATTCCAGCGACCGCCTGATCGCCACCACCCGGGAGGTGGAGCTGGAGGTGGGCCGGACAGCGCTCCTGAAAGTGGGCCAGGTGGGGCGCATCGGTGCTTTTTTGAAATGGAATCTGGAGAAAGATCTGCTGCTGCCCTTCCGGGAGCAGACCAGGAGGGTCAGTGAGGGAGAACTGTGCCTGGTGGGCATGTATGTGGATAAGAGCGAGAGACTCTGCGCCACGATGAAGCTGTACCCCTATCTGCGCACCGATTCCCCCTATAAAGTGGGGGATATGGTCAGGGCCCGGGTCTACGACGTGGGCGGCAATTTCGGCGTATTCCTGGCAGTGGACGACTGTTATCAGGCCATGATCCCGAACAAGGAGGCCCAGGCCGGCTACCGTCCCGGCGATGAGATCATGGTGCGGGTAGTGTCGGTGCGGGATGACGGGAAGCTCACGGTGTCCCCCAACCAGAAGGCCTGGCTGCAGATGGATGTGGACGCGGAGAAGATCCTGAAAAAGCTGGATGAATTTGCCGGGATACTCCCCTTTGATGACAAGGTGTCGCCGGAGGTCATCAAGCGGGAGTTCGGCATCAGCAAGGCGGCCTTCAAGCGGGCGGCAGGCAGGCTGAAAAAGCAGGGAAAGATCCGGATCGCGGAAGGGCGGATCAGTCTGCAGCCTGCTCACGATACCGGTCGCCAGCCCGAAGACAACTGATTCTTCGGCGTTGAAAAACGAATCGGTCTTTTGTCTTTTTATAGACTTTTTTTCAGGGCTTTTCCGGTGTGCTCCGAAATGATCTGGCAGAGGATCTGCCTTGTCTCCATCAGAGATTGACTGCGCTCGGCTGCATACCCAGCACCACATCCGCCGGGTATTCAATACATCCGCTTTCCTTGAATGCTTCAAAACGGATGGGCTTTCTGTAACTGCTGCGGTTCAGGGAACTGATCAGGATGACCGGTCATCCGTTCTCCTCCCGCCCGTCGAAGAGACCGATCTGGCCGTCCAGCAGAGACTTCATTTTCCGCACGGTCAGCTTATCGTCCGGGTTTGATACCCCACATAAAAAAGGTGAATAGGGATCGTAAACTCCCGAGCGGTTTTTGACCGCCGTTTCGCTGAAATTGGCATAGCAGTAGCGGCAGCCGTTTCGGCAGGTATTATAAGTCCCCACCTCAACACTCTCGATACAGCCGCATTCTTTTCGCTGATTTTTGTCTTTGCCCGCCCGAATCCGGCATCCGGTAATTTCTTCAATCAATCGGGCGTCAATGCAGCTTCCGTGGCGGATACCCGCCGCTTCCAGGTCAAAAGCCTCCGCGCAGGTTTCGATTACAAGGCGGTGCTTTTCTGCGATTGCTGCCAGCCGTTCGGCAAATTGCAGCAATTCCTCTTCCGGCAGTTCCTGAACCTGCAGGCCGGCCATATTTTTTTGTATTTTGGCATACAGATCCACAAAGCTAATCACCACACGTTTTGTGTACCCTTCCAGGGCTTCTGCGATTTTTTCGAAGGCTCTTACATGATAGGCGGGAGTGTAGGACGGGGTAAACAGGATAGGGTCGTACCGCCATACGACCCGTGCCGCCCCGATCGCCCGGGAGAGATCCTGAAAGGTTTTAAGAAGCACGGTGGGCTTGTCCGGAAGTCCCGGTTCCACATCCCTGCCGTACCCGGTCAGGGTGAACTGGACGTAATAAGAATAGTCCCGAAGGGCCGACAACCGTTCCGGCATGCCCCGGGGATTTTTCGTCCAGAAAACAATGCAGTCCACCACCTCCGGCGACAGATCGATATGGCTGACCTGCCGCTCGTTCATCGGATTGCGCACATAGAGGTATCCCTCCCTGAGACGGTTACAGAACCAGTCAAAATAATAGTTGGGGATATCGGTTCTCCTGCTGGCACTCAAGATCATGACAGATTTCGCTCCTTTTCAAGAATCAGGGAGATCGGGTTGGCCAGCGCCTTTTTGATGGCCCGGATCTGGCTTTCGTTGGGGTGATTTCTTCCGCAGCTTTTTGATAGTATTTCCACAGTAAATCTACTGTCGTCTCTGCCATTATGTACCTCCCCGGAGATGCTCTCCTGTATCAATATATATGAATTATTATATTCTTTCGGAGGGCGGGTTTCAACGGAGAATTCTGAGAGGTATATATCAGAGGCATCATGAGTCCGGCCTGCCGGGACGCCTATAATCTTATAGTATTTTCCGGCATTTCATGATATAATAACTCTTCGGAATTTTAAATGAGTCAATGTCAGTAACTTAAGTCAGTTCTCAGCTGACGTATGTGGTATATAAGTTCTGAAAGGGCATTCGAGGGGCGTTTTTAGCGGAGGTGAAA
>DPJQ01000023.1 GCA_003542935.1 Lachnospiraceae bacterium
ACAAATATCCATGATTCTGTTACAAGCGGCAAGCATATTCCGGTCTGTCAAGACTTGAAGCAACTGACCGTCTTTATGAATGAATAAGCCTTTCTCTGTGCCGATATAAAGAATATCCCGGAGGGCAACTATTCTCTGCGGGAAATCGATGTCCCGGTGGGTTATCAGCTCCCTGAAAATGATACACCCGTGAATGTCATAGCGGGTAAGGAAAATCGGATTCAGGTTTTTAATGACCAGGTAGCTGCAGGGATTAAGATCCTGAAATATGATGCGGAAACAGGAAAACCTGACCCGCAGGGCGGCGGAACTTTTGAAAACGCGAGATTTCGAATCGTAACTTTACAGGATTGCGAGATTGGCCCGCGTCAATACCGGTCGGGAGATGTTGTATACGATGCCCTGGCGCTGGACAGGGACGGCTATGCCGAGACCCCTGCGAATGTGCTCACGGAAGGGCGTTACAGACTGGAAGAGACCGGAGCCCCGACAGGCTATCTGACAGGCGATAGTGTAGAGTTTGCCATTGCAAAAAGCGACCACGGGAAGCTGAAAGAGCTTACAGGCGGTGAAATTGCAGATCCTCCGATCCGCGGCGGACTGAAAATAAAAAAAGTGGACAAAGATACAAAAAAAGCCTCGCCCCAGGGAAATGCGGTCCTGGAAGGCGCACGGTTTGAGATCGTGAGCCTGAATGAAAATCCTGTCAAAGTGGAGGGGTCGGAATATCTTCGTGGCCAGACAGTATATACGATGGAGACCGGCGAGGACGGAACGGCGCGGACGGATGCCCGCCTCCTGCCTTATGGATCTTATGCCGTGCAGGAGAGCTCCGGCGGGCAGCCGAAAGGATATCTGTGGAACAAAGACAACTACCGGACATTTTCCATAGATCAGGATAGTGATATTGTAGATTTGAGCGGTGACCCGATGGAAGACCCGGTGGTCCGCGGTGGAGTCAGGATTTCCAAGTATGACGGTGAGTCCGGTGAAATGCATCCTCTGGGCGGGGCATCCCTTGAAAATATGGAGATCGTCATTTACAACGAAAGCCGGAAAGAGGTCTGGGTATCCGGGCAGATGTACCGGCCTGGCGAGATTGTCCATGTAATGTATACGGATGCTGATGGCTATGCGGAGACACCGGCGGATCTGCTGCCCTATGGCTCTTATCGTCTGGTCGAGACGGCGGCTCCCGAAGGATACCTGGGGAAGGAAGAGGACGACAGAGGAACCTACGAGCAGACCATTACGATAGAGCGAGACGGAGAGCTCGTTGACAGAACCGGCCAGGGGAACGGAATGACAGATTTTGTGAAACGGGGAGATTTCTCCATACGGAAAGTCAACGCAGATACCCAGAAGTCCATGGCGGGGGTGGTTTTCCGTGTCACATCCATGACCACTGCAGAATCCCATGTGTTCATGACCGATGCCAACGGCTATTACAGCACATCATCCGCCTATACGCCCCATAGCCGCAATACGAATGGCGGAAAGTCCCGGGATGGCATGTGGTTCGGGCTCCGGGCCGACGGCGGGAACACGAAGGTGGATGACCGCCTGGGGGCACTGCCCTGTGATACATACCGGATCGAAGAACTGGCCGGGGATAACAACCGGGGCATGGTACTGTTTTCAGATATCCTCACTATCACCGAAAACGGTAAAACGATTGGGCTCGGAACGGTGGAGAACAAGGAAATTGCCATCGGAACAACGGCCAAAGACAGCCTGACCGGTACTCATTACCAGACGGCCGAGGCGGGAGCATGTATTGTTGATACGGTTTTTTATCAGAACCTGGACAAAGGTACATCCTATACCCTGAGGGGAAGATTGGTTGATCAGGAGACGGGGGAGACGGTAAAAGACAGGGACGGGAATTCCATATCGGCGGAAAAGGCCTTCACGCCAACCGTCAGCACCGGTTCGGTGGATGTGGAATTCACTTTTGACGCATCGGATTTTACCGGAATGACGGTGGTAGTGTTTGAAGAATTGTATCAAGGTGGCCAGAAACTGGCGGAACATAAAGAGATCAGTGATGAGGGCCAGACTATCCGCTATCCGGGAATCCGTACGCAGGCTGTCGACGGACAGACACTCACAGATGTTTCCTGTGCGACGGAGGAAGTCACGCTGATTGACCGGGTTTCCTATACAAATCTTCAGGCAGGCAGAGCATATACGTTGACCGGGGCGCTGATGGTAAAAGAGACCGGAGAGGCCTACGTGGATCCGGACGGAAAGCCCGTCGCTGCTTCAAGGATATTTATTCCTGAGGCATCATCCGGAGTGGCAGAAGTGGTGTTTACCTTTAATGGGGTGAACGCGGCAGGCCGGACACTGGTTGCTTTTGAAGAACTTTCCCGGGGAGGTCAGATCTATGCCGTTCACACGGATCTTCATGATGAGGATCAGACAGTGTATTTCCCGGGGATAGGCACAACGGCGTCTGTGGAAAGCACAGGGGACCGGATTGCTATGGCGGCCGCCTCGCTGGCAGTTACAGACAGAGTGGCTTACAGTAATCTGAAAGCCGGACAGGAATACAGGCTGAAGGGTACTTTGATGCTGAAAGAAACCGGGGAGGCCCTTCTGGAGAATGGTATGCCGGTGACGGCGGAAGCAACATTTGTGCCGGAAGAACCGGAAGGTACCATGGATGTGAAATTTGTGTTTGATGCGGAGAACCTGGCAGGAAACGGTGTTGTGGTGTTTGAGGAATTGTACGGGAATGACCGGCTGGTGGCCTTTCACAAGGATATAGAGGATGAAGGCCAGACCGTATATATTCCGGAAATTCGGACAAATGCCGTAGATACAAAGACACAGAGTCATGTGGCCGACGCTGCCGAAGAGGTAACAGTCAGAGATACGGTAACTTATACGGCTTTGATTCCGGGAAAGACTTATAAAGTAGTCGGGACTCTGATGGACAAGGAGACCGGGGAAGCAATCGAAACAGACGGAAGGGCGGTGACGGCGGAGCAAATATTCCAGCCGCTGGAATCTGACGGAACCATAGACGTCATCTTCCAATTCAATGGCATGCCCTTGGGGGGGAAGACGGTGGTGGCGTTTGAAACGCTGCTGTATGATGAAAGAGAAGTCGCAGCGCACAGGGATATCCGGGATGAGGGGCAGAGTGTGGCAATCCTCGCAAAGGGCACTGTGAAAGGCGCCTCTACAAAGGTAAAAAAAGAAGATGAAAGTACGGCCCAGGCAGAGGAAAAAGAGAAAAAGCCGGCCCGAAAGCCGTCAGACGTATCCGGTGTTTCCGTACGGTCTACGGGCGCAGTTAAAACAGGAGACACCAGTCACTTCCTTTTATGGGGGATTCTATGGCTGGTCTCCTTGAGTATGCTGATGTTTTTGCGGATAAAATGGAAAAAGGGGCAGAGATCTTAACGGCTTCTAACGTAAAAAACGGGGTAACTGTCAAGGTACTGAACGGTTACAAAACAGGAAAGATAAAGCCGGCTGAACCGGTAGTTTTCCGCGGGCAGCCGGCCGGGCGGACATAGAAATCT
>DPJQ01000046.1 GCA_003542935.1 Lachnospiraceae bacterium
TTTTCCGTAATGAAAATAATCAACTGACCCGTCATGGGGCGGAGCCGGATAAAAGGGTAATCAGAGCTTCCAGTTTTTCTCTGGGCATGTCTTTCATCAGCGTATTCAAACGCTGTATTTCCACAGGATGTTCGACTTCTGTGGAGAGCAGATCGATTAAAGTGATGCCGAAATAATTGCAAATGTCCACCAGCACAGGTAAAGGAGGCGTGATGGCTCCGGCTAATACTTTTTTGATATAGTCATCGTTTTTGCCAATACTGAGGCTGAGCTTGCGCATAGAGAGCGCATTTTCATACAGAAGCTGCTCAATCCGGGTTTTGATGTTCGAAAATAGTTCCTGATAATCCATACTGATTCCCTCAAGGTCTGTAGATGTCTGACTTGCAATTTTACCAATCCATATACCATGGTTTCTTCATTATATTATGAAATCTTCCTGAACCATTGTTTTTAAAAGTCCTATTTTGCAATAAAACAGAGGCTTAAAAAACCCTGTTTTGTCGAGAAAAGTCGGAAAAACAAATTTCTATTTGACAAATCCTTTATGTAGATTTATATTCTTAGTAAAAATAGAGGCTCTGCGTTAACTTAGAAAGGCAGGTAAAGGACAGGAGGAGATATCATGAGCAGCTACAAGAAAGAATTGAACGATTTTCTCAGAGAAAAAATGCGTTCTTATCGTAAGGAACATGCTTATTCCCAGGAACATATGGCGGAAATGATTCGTATCGCGCCCCGGTCATATTTTGATCAGGAGCATGGAAAGTATGGCTTTTCGGCTCTTTCTTTTGTGATGTTTCTTTTGGCTTTTCCGGAGGAAGAAATGATGGAAATGCTGGGGGAGATCCGCGCTCTTCTGGGGCATACGAAAAAGGACGAGGCTGCCCGGACATTGTGAGTAGAAAATAATTGGAAAATCAGAAATCCTGCCGCACAGATATTTAAGAAAAATGCGGCAGGATTTTTGCGCTTTTATATTTGCGATTGATGGGATTTGCCGGCATTGTTGCCGGTATATGCCCGCGGGCGCCAATGAATTTGGAAAATTTTTGTACTCCCGAGTATATACTCCGGAAAGTCAGGATGCGGGGGAGAGAGGCTGGCTGATGTCCAGACGTTCAAAAACCTCATCTTCCAGAATATCGAAGGGACAGGGGCCTGTGGTAAGGACAGCCTCATGAAATGCCCGGAGGTCAAAGGCGTCACCCAGGGCATTTTCACAGGCGGTGCGCAGATCTGCAAAGCTCAGGTAGCCCAGATAGTATTTCAGATAGTTGGTTGGGTTTTCGAGTATATATTGATAGAGATTTTGTACTGCAGCCTGGTCGGAGATACCAAAGCCATCCAAAAAAGACCCAACATCTGCCAGGGACCAGCCGTGGCCGTGGATGCCTATATCCAGCAGGGAGGTCAGGCACAGATTCATGGAACGCTCCAGCCAGTACAGCGAGGCGCCGCTCCAGACACCCTCGGCTTCCGTGCAGAACCAGGATTCCACGTAGGTGGCCCACCCCTCTATGTAGCCGCCGCAGGAGAGGACTTCCCGCAGCGGATCAGGATCTGTGGAGGAAAAATAATTGGTCTGGTACAGATGGCCGGGAAATCCTTCATGGGCCAGGGTGGAAAAAAGCTCCACGCCGCTCATCTGCTCCGTCGGATTGATGTAGATGGTATTAGTCTCCTGGGCGTCGATGGGCGGGGTCAGGTAAAAAGCGGGGCTCGCGTAATCCGCCAGCTCATCCTGGATCTGTTTCAGCTCCCAGTCAACATCCGTCAGAGCAGGAAAGTCGTTTAGGATGGAGTTTTGCAGCAGCTGCAACATTTTTGCGGCGTCCAGCTTCTCGTAGGGATCTGCCCCAGAGGCGGTATCCTGGGGCAGAGACTGGACTTTCTGGATATCGGCCAGAAGCTGCCGGTAGAGCCGCTCCTGAATCTGGGGAATTGTGAGGCTGCTTCCGGTCTCCTTGCGGACAAGGGCTTCATAATAGTCCGTACCGTTGGGACAGGTGGCCAGTCCCCCCTGTACTTTACAGGTGCCTTGAAGGGATTTGAGCCGTTCCATCAGATTCCGGTAGGCAGGAAATACACAGTCGGTGAGTTGTTTGGCATGGGCGTCTGCCAGGCTTTGCCTCTCATCGTCAGAGAGAAAGTCGCAGGAACTGCATTTCTCAACAAAAGCGGCCTGGAGAAAATGAGAAGCGTCGCCCCGGCCGATAAAATCCTCACACTGCTCGCAGATACGGTCAATGGTATTGTCTTCCGGTCCCACCCCGTTTGCGGCCTGGATATCCACAAAATCCATAAGGTCGGAAAAATACCGGTCCAGGTCTTCGAGCAGGGCGAAATAGGTGTCGATATCCCCTTTGCTGCGAAAGGCGTATTCTGCCAGCAGTGTGGGGAGCTGCGCCTGGGTGCCCAGGGAGGGGCTGATGAAGTTCTGGAGAAAATAGCCTTTCATCAGGGCCAGCTCGTTTTCGGTCTGTGTTTTTAGAATATCCAGTGTCAGCGCCTGTTCGGCACGGAGATCCTCTGAATGGAAGCTGTCAAGGATGGCATACTGGTTTTCCAGCATGGCAGCCTGGGCGATGGCGTCTCCGTCGGGAAACGATCCCAGCGTGGCATAGGAGGGTTCCAGCCCCCAGCCGTCGGGATCGGCCAGTGTATAGTGGAGGGTCAATGTATCCTGAAGCAGAGAATCCTCCAGAAGCTGTCGGGTGTAGCGTTCAAACCGGACAGGTTCCGGCGGGATCAGCCGGTAGAGGCCGACGCTCACAAGGAGCAGCACGGCGGCAAATAAAAATGCCGCCAGACATTTCTGTTTGCGGGAAAGACGTCGGATCAAGGGCGGTTCCTTTCCTTCTTATATTAATGCATTACCAATCTATGAAAAACGTGGACGGAATATACGTGCCTTTCACGGCCGTTCCGGCGGCAAAGCGGCAGTGAGGGGAGGCGCGTTCCCATGGCAGACATATCCGGGTAATTATTTTGCGGAATGCCGACACATGCCGACGAAAGTCAGATTGTGGAATATAGACAAACTTTTCGTCACTTTAAAGAGAAACTGCCGGGGGATGTGGATTCTTATCCCAAGTTATCCACAATCAAAATGTGGAAAATAGGGATAAAATCAAGTTATACACAGAGTTATCCACATTATCCACAGTTTTTTATCCAGATTTTCCAGATTGACATAAGATTTTTTGAAACAAGCGTTCTGTGAAAATCTTATAAATCGACAGAAAAACTTAAAATCCGGTTGACAACACCAAAATCAGAAAGTAAATCTCAGCCGTGAAAATTGTGCGGAATAGTTCGAAATGTATATGCAATTCAATCGACTGCAGGGCGCGGATATCCTCCCCATAGCCTGGCGGAAGAATCATTTGCAGTTTCATGGGCGGGATGTATTGCGTCTGGCTAATTTTCCGGGCAAAAAATTGTGGGATTGTGTATTTTACCTAGTCAAAGTGGCGAAAACTTTACTTATGAGACCGGGATTATAGCAAATTGACTATAGATTTTTTGTAGAAAAAGAGTATGATAATAGAGGAATTTGGATAAGCAGGAAAGGAAGTGAAGAAAGTGGACGCCTACATCGAAACCATCAAGGAGGAGATGAACTGCCATACGGTCTTTACCCTCGGCGGCGTGGGCATCAAGGAGTCGGTGGTTGCGACCCTCATCATCACCACCGTCGTTTTTCTGGTCGGGCTGATCGTGACCAGCGGGCTGCGGGTGGAGAATCCTTCCCGGCGGCAATTGGCGGTGGAGTCATTTGTGCTGTGGCTGGAAGGGTTTTACGCCAATACCCTGGGCGAGAAGGGACGGCGCTATGCCCCCTACATGATGACCATTGCCTGTTATGTGGCCATTGCCAATATTTTTGACATTTTCGGCATGAAGCCGCCCACGAAGGACATGAACTGTACGGCGGCCCTGGCCATTATGACCATTGTGCTGGTGCAGTACGCGGGTATCCGAGCCAGGGGTGTGAAGGGGTGGATACACAGTTTTGTCGAACCGATGCCGGCCATGCTCCCGATGAATATCCTGGAGCTCTTTATCAAACCGGTCTCCCTGTGTATGCGGTTGTTTGGGAATGTCCTGGGTGCTTTTGTGGTCATGAGCCTAGTTCAGGGGCTGACAAAGTTCATCCTCCCGGTGCCATTCGCATTGTATTTTGATTTTTTTGACGGACTGATTCAGGTTTACGTGTTTACCTTCCTGTCTTCGATGTACATATCGGAGGCAGTGGAATAAAAAGATATTTAAAGAAAAGGAGATTATCATTATGTTGACAGCTATTGGTGCAGCTATTGCCGTGTTTTCTGGTATCGGTGCAGGAGTGAGTATTGCGAATGCGACAGGTAAGGCCGTGGAGTCTATCGCGCGTCAGCCGGAGGCTGCCGGAGAGATTCGTTCTACGATGTTGATCGGCGCGGCTCTGTCGGAGGCGACGGCTGTGTATGGTTTTGTTATCGGCGTACTGATCATTTTGTTCCTGGGATAAGGGGAAGGCGGTATAGAACATGTTAAGCTTAGATCCTTTTAACCTTGTCTGTATCATCGTCAATCTGATCGTCCTGTATATATTAATGAAGAAATTCGTTTTCGGCCGCGTGCTGAACGTGATCGAGTCAAGGCAGCAGATGATTAACGAGGAGAAGGCTGGCGCGAAGGCGGTCAGGGAGGAGGCCGACCGGTTAAAGAAAGAATACGAGGAGAATCTGCGTCAGGCAGATGAGACTTCGAACCGGATCGTCCAGGATGCCAAAATCCGGGCCCAGGGTGAGTACAGCCGCATTATGGAACGCGCGGCGGCGGATGCCGAGGCTATGAAAGCCAGCGCACAGAAATCCATTGCCCAGGAGCGGGAAAAGACCATGGATGAGCTTCATGGGCAGATCATGGATCTCGCCGTGGAGGCCGCGGGAAAAATTATGTCGGAAAAGGCAGGCCCTGAGAACGACAGTATTCTCTATGACGCATTTATAAAAGAAGCAGGTGATGTTGATGGTGCAAAAGACGAGTAAATATGCCCGTATACTCTGCGATCTTCCGGTGACGGAGGAGCAGGTGCAGAAAATGCGGGAGGATTTTGCGGGCAATCCGCTGATGCAGGCGGCCCTGATGGATCCTTCTGTATCCCTTGAGGAAAAAGAGGGGGTCATCAACCGGCTGTTTTCCGGCGAGCTGCGCAGCTTTCTTTGCCGTCTGGCGGAAGACGGTATGATGGGCCGTGTGGGCGAGATCTGCGACGGTTTCCTGAAGCTCAGGGATGAGAGAAATCAGATCAAACATGCTGTTCTGACCTGCGTCCATGAACCGACGGAGGAACAGCTTGATAAAATAAAGAAGTTCATATTGATCCAGTTTGGCAGCAAAGAGGCCCGGATCGAGGTCAAAAAAGACGAGGGGCTGATCGGCGGTTTCGTGCTGGATGTTGATGATAAGCATTACGACTGGAGCCTCAAGGGCCGTATGGAGGATCTTGGCCGCTCCATGCACCGCAGGGCCAGGACTTTGGGCGCCGACGGCGACCCGGACGCGGTGATTTCCATTTTAAAGGAAGAGATCCGTAATTACAATTTTGACGGTAGCAGCCAGGAGATCGGTACCGTGGTGCGTTTTGGCGACGGCATTGCCACCGTCCACGGTATGGATCATGCCATGTACGGCGAGGTGGTGGTCTTTGATACCGGCGTAAAGGGCATGGTGCAGGATATCCGCCACGAGAGCATCGGCTGTATCCTCCTTGGCTCCGAGAAAGGGATCAAAGCAGGGACGAAGGTGACCTGTACCGGCAGAAAGGCCGGTGTGCCGGTATCCGACGAATATCTGGGCCGGGTCATCAATGCCCTGGGAGAACCCATTGACGGCCGGGGGGTCATCAATGCCGACAAGTACCTGCCCATTGAGCGGGAGGCCCCCGGCATCGCGGACCGGAAGTCGGTCAGCGTGCCTTTGGAGACGGGCATCCTGTCCATCGATTCCATGTTCCCGATCGGCCGGGGCCAGCGTGAGCTG
>DPJQ01000019.1:0-1966 GCA_003542935.1 Lachnospiraceae bacterium
CTTATGGCAGCCTTATGGGCATCGGGAGGCGGCGGCCGGGTCACTTTGCTGGAGCAAAATGACAGACCGGGAAAAAAGCTTCTGGTAACCGGAAACGGGAAATGTAATATGACCAACACAGACCAAAGCATGCGCCATTACCACGGCAGCGACCCCCTTTTTGCCGAGGTAGTTTTGCAGCGTTTTACTTCCTGTCAGACCATCCGCTTTTTTACGGAGCTTGGCGTCTTTACGAAAAACAGAAACGGCTGGATCTATCCCTACTGCGAACAGGCCCAGGCAGTTTTAAAACTTCTGACGGAGGAAGCCCATCGCCGAAAAGTCCGGATCAAGACCCGAGAACATGTGACAGAAATAGACCGTACCGGCGACGGTTTTACCGTCCATACCGAGGGCTGGAAGTATCCTGCTGACCGGGTGATTCTCTGTGGCGGTGGGCCTGCATCGGCCGTGCAGGGTTCCGCCACAGACTGTATGGAACTGGCCGCCCGTCTGGGGCACCGCATTATCCCGCCCCTTCCGGCCCTTGTACCTTTGCGGGGAACAGGAAATGCTTACGGCCGATGGGCCGGTGTGCGCATGGACGGCGCAGTAACATTGTATATTGATGGCAGGGAGATCCAACGGGAAGCGGGAGAAATCCAGTTTACGGAATACGGCGTATCCGGTATTCCCGTTTTTCAGGTCAGTATAGCTGCTGTCCGGGCTGCCCACGAGGGACGCCGTGTTCTTCTTACCCTTGATCTTATGCCGGAATTTACGATCGACGAGCTGGCTGATTTCCTGGCCGGCAGAGCGGACAGCCGCAGCGGCCAAACAGATCCGGAGCTTTTTGTGGGGCTGCTTCCCGACAAAATGATCCGTATGATGACAGAGAAAGTTCACCGCGAACCAAAAGAGTATGCCGGACTGCTGAAAGCATACCCTGTCCCCGTTCAGGGAGCCCATTCTATGGAGCGGGCCCAGGTATGCAGCGGTGGCGTTGCCCTGTCGGAAGTTGATCCCACGACTATGGAATCCCGTCTGCTTCCCGGCCTGTATTTTGCCGGAGAGATACTGGATATCTGCGGGGACTGCGGCGGCTATAACCTGCAGTGGGCCTGGTCTACAGGCGCTCTGGCCGGAAAATCAGCCGCGCAGCCATAATACCGGGAAAGGAAAACGTCATGATCCGATTACAGCAGATCAAATGCCCTATACCTCACGATCAAAATTATCTGGAACGTAAAATATGCCGAACACTGGGCATTTCTGCAGATAAATTAATTGACTGGCAGATTGTGCGCAGATCCATCGACGCAAGAAAGAAACCGGAACTTTTCTATATCTATACAGTAGACTGCACCGTATCCTCCGAAAAAAAGCTGAAGAAGAAAGCGGACGGGCGGACGATCCTGCTGCACGAAGAGACATGTTACCGTTTCCCGGAGGAAGGAGGATGCCCCCTTTCCTGCCATCCGGTTATTGCAGGCAGCGGCCCGGCCGGACTTTTTTGTGCGTATATGCTGGCTTCCCATGGTTATCAGCCCCTGGTTCTGGAGCGCGGGGACGAGGCTTCCCGCCGGAAAGAAAAGGTGGATCATTTCTGGAACACAGGCACTTTGGATATCCAGTCCAATGTCCAGTTCGGGGAGGGCGGGGCTGGTACCTTTTCTGACGGAAAATTGAACACCTCTGTCAAAGATCCCGTCGGACGGAACCGGCTGGTGCTGGAAACTTTTGTCCGTTTCGGCGCTCCGCCATCCATCATTTACGACCAGAAACCTCATCTGGGTACGGATATTTTGATCGGTATCGTGCAAGCTATGCGTGAGGAGACCGAGCGGCTGGGGGGATGCTTTCTCTTTCGGCATCAACTCACCGGACTGGATGTGCAAAACGGGCAATTGAAAGGGGTTCTGGTGAATGACACTATGGGAATTTCTACCGAAGTCCTTGTGACGGCCATCGGCCACAGCGCCCGGGA
>DPJQ01000019.1:2277-2470 GCA_003542935.1 Lachnospiraceae bacterium
CATCGGCCACAGCGCCCGGGATACTTTTACCATGCTGCACAGCCACGGCCTCGCGATGGCCGCGAAATCCTTTGCCGTGGGTATACGCATCGAACATCCTCAGACCATGATTAATTTTTCCCAGTATGGCATGGCCGAGCCCGGGGAGGTGGGGGCCGCCCCATACAAAGTAACCAGAAAACTGGCAAACGGC
>DPJQ01000019.1:2762-8668 GCA_003542935.1 Lachnospiraceae bacterium
CTATTCTTTCTGTATGTGTCCGGGGGGATATGTGGTCAACGCTTCATCAGAGTCCGGTCTTCTGGCTGTCAATGGCATGAGCTACCAGGCCCGGGACAGCGGGAATGCTAACAGTGCTCTGATCGTCACTGTGAATCCCGATGACTATCTCGCTTATGGTTCCGATGATATACCATCCGCGCTGCGGGGCGTGGCTTTCCAGCGGGAACTTGAGAAGCGGGCCTTTGTTCTGGCCGACGGGTGTGTCCCGGTGCAGCTTTTCGAAGATTTCTGTCAAAACAGGCCAAGTATCGCCTTGGGGAATGTGGAGCCCTGCATCAAAGGCTCGTGGAGCCTCGCCAATCTGCGAAGTATCCTGCCGGAACCCATAGGGAGTTCCATCGAAGAGGGGATCCGGGCCTTTGACCGCCCCATCCATGGTTTCAGCCGCCCGGACAGTCTGCTCAGCGGTGTTGAAAGCCGCACTTCATCCCCGATCCGTATGGAACGGGGAGAAAAAACACTGGAATCCAATATCATCGGTCTCTATCCCTGCGGTGAAGGGGCGGGATATGCCGGGGGGATCACCTCCGCGGCCATGGACGGCATCCGGGTGGCAGAAGCCATACGCAGAAAATACCGCGCACCCCGCAATACATGAACTGTAATTGTGAATTCCTAATAAAAGTATGAAATTTTTTTTAATTGGTATACTTTACCGGGATTGTGTGTTAGAATACATGTATTTTCCTATGTCTGTATTTATACAGCGATGACGCCTGAAGAGAGGACAGGAGGTCAAATGGAAAAACAACAGATACGAATGAAAGAACTGCCCACAGAGGACAGGCCCTATGAAAAGTGCCTGCAGTACGGCCCCGAGGCCTTGCAGGACTCCGAGCTGCTGGCTGTGATCCTGCGCACGGGCACCCGGGGCAAATCGGCCCTTGACCTGGCCGGAGATATTCTGCGCCGTTCCCGCAGTAAAACAGGGCTTCTGGCATTACACCATCTGTCTTTGCAGGAACTGATGGATATCCCGGGAGTGGGCACGGTAAAAGCAATACAGACAAAATGCATCGGTGAGCTGTGTAAACGCATGGCCAGGATGGAAACCCGGCAGACATTATCCTTTCAGGATCCGGGAACCATCGCCGACTACTATATGGAGTTTTTGCGTCATGAGGAACAGGAAAAGATTTACCTTATGATGCTGGACACAAAAAACCAATTGCTGGGAGAGCAGTGCATGTCTCTGGGCACCGCCAACACCTCGGTACTGACACCGCGGGAGGTGCTGATCACGGCGTTACAATATCACGCCGTCAACCTGATTCTGCTCCACAATCATCCCAGCGGGGATCCGGCGCCAAGCCGGGCAGACACAGCACTGACAGAGCGGATACGTCAATCCGCAGAAATTATTGGCTTACATCTACTGGATCATATCGTGATCGGTGATCACAGATATGTCAGTTTTCGGGAGGCGGGCTATCTGGCCTGACTACGGTTAGATTTGGTTGCGAAAGGATTCACATGGTATTTCGGCAGGAATATGGCATTGATCTCGGCAGCGACGTAGTGAAAATCTACGCTGTAAAACGGGATACAATTGTAAAAGAAAAAAACATGATTGCTGTCATAGATGGAAACTCATGTCTGGCTACGGGCAATGAGGCTTATGAAATGTACGAAAAAACGCCGGACAATATCCGTGTATCCACACCTATGGCAGACGGTATGATCGCAGACATCACATATCTGGAGATTATTCTCTATACACTTCTCAAAAAGACAGGCCGGTTCGTTGGCAGAGATCCGCTGCTGTTTTTTACTGTACCAACCGATATGACCGAAATCGAAAAAAGGGCTTATTATTCTCTGGCAAGGGTCGGTGAATTGCGAAAAAGCAAAGTGTATCTCGTCCATCGTCCCATTGCGGACGCAGTGGCATTGGGGATTGCAATCAAAACCACTAAAGGTGAAATGATTGTAAATATCGGTGCGCAGAGCACGGAAATATCCGTGATTGCAGACGCCCGGGTGATCTTAAGCCGTGTCTGTCCCATGGGAGGCTGTACGCTGGATCAGGCTATTGTGGACGATGTGCGCCGTAAACAGCAGCTTTTTATCGGACACCGCACAGCCGTTCGTTTAAAAACTTCTATGGCTAATCTGGGGCAGGACAGAAAAGAGGCCAGAAAGGCTATCGGGATCAGCTCCGTCACGGGCCTTCCAAAGGAAATACCCGTGACAGAGGGAGTTGTCAGTGAAGCATGCCGCCGCACGATGGCGCGGATTGCCGAGGAGATCCGCACCGTTATGGAAAGAACACCGCCCCAGGTTCGGGCCTATGTGCAAAAAGAAGGTTTTCATCTCATGGGAGGAACTTCGGCTCTTCCGGGGATTGATCGGTATCTGGCCGATGAGCTGGACTGTCCGGTGGTAGTATCTCAGTTTTCAGATGACGGGACGATCCACGGCCTCAGAGAAATTCTGTTGTCCCATGACCTGAGAAAAGCCTGGGCTTTTCCCGCCAAAAAGCAGAGCCGAAGAAAACAAAGTTATCTCTGACGGTGAAAAAATGAAATAAGGATTATCATATATGAAAAATAAAAAAAAGTTATCTTTTAAGAGTAAAAATATACTGGTGATCATGACTATTTTCTGTGTTGCCATGCTTCTTTTCGCTTATACAGCCCGTCTGCCTTTGGATTCTGTACAGTCTGTGGCGGGGTATGCCGTAGTTCCCTTTCAGAAAGGGATCAATGGCATAGGCAACTGGATCTACGGCCGAACCCGAGGCTTTGAGGATGTCCGCACCCTCCAGCAGGAAAATGAAGAACTCCGACAAAAAGTGGACACCTTGACAGAGCAGAACAATTTGCTTTTGCAGGATCAGGACAAGCTGGAGCGGTTTGAAAATTTATATGCCCTGGATATGGATTATGCGGAATATGATAAAGTAGCCGCCTCTGTCATATCCAAAGATCCCGGTAACTGGTATAATACTTTTACGATCGATAAAGGTACCAAAGACGGGATTGCGGTGGATATGAATGTAATCGCTGGCGGCGGACTTTGCGGTATCGTCACTGAAGCAGGATCGGACTGGGCCACTGTACGTTCGATCATCGATGATTCCAGTAATGTCAGCGCCATGGTATCCTCCACACTGGACAACTGCCTGGTTACGGGAGACCTGACTCTGATTGAAGACGGTAAACTGAACTTTATCCAGCTCAGTGATCCTGATGATCTGGTCACAGTCGGGGACAAGATTGTAACTTCCAATATCAGTGACAAATTCTTAAAAGGAATCCTGATCGGTTATATAAGTGAAGTAAATTATGATTCCAACAATCTGACAAAATACGGTTATCTGATTCCGGTGGTGGATTTCCGGCATCTGCAGGAGGTGCTGGTCATCAAAGAATTAAAGAAAACTGGAGAAAAAAAATGATCCAAAAAATAGTGATAGCCCTTGAAATCTTTATGACTTTTCTCCTGCAGACCACATTATTCCCGGCGATCTCCATTGCTTCGGTGGTGCCGAATCTACTGCTGATTCTTACCGTGTCCAATGGCTTTATGCGAGGCAGGAAATGCGGACTTTTCACCGGTTTTTTTTCCGGCCTGATGATTGATATCTTTTATGGCGACCTGATGGGGTTTTATGCACTTATATATATGTATATCGGCTTCCTGAACGGAATGCTCTGTAAAGTATACTATGACGATGATGTAAAAGTGCCTATGGTACTGGTTGCCCTGAGTGACCTGGCATATGGTCTGGCTGTTTATGGATTTCAGTTCCTTTTACGGGGGCGGACCCAGATATTTTATTATGTGTGGCATATTATAATTCCTGAGGTGGTATATACCACTCTGGTGACACTGATTTTATACCGGATCTATTACCGGATCAATAATCTGGCAACCGGAAACGAAAGGGAAGGTCAGAGATTACCATGGCTAAGAAAATAAAACAGTTTTTTAAAAAAATTGCACTGAAGAGAACTACTGTCCTGATGATTTTTTTCGTCTGTCTGGCAGGTATACTGATTAACAAACTTTATGATCTGCAGATTATCAACGGTGCAAATTATGCAAACCGCTTTTCCATACAGACCACCAAGGAAAGAGGTATAAAAAGTACCCGCGGCAATATTCTGGATCGCAACGGTAAGCTTTTAGCTTATAATGTGCTGTCCTATTCTGTCACGCTGGAGGATAACGGCTCCTACAGCTCTACACGCAACAAAAATCTGAGCCTGAACAGCGAGATTTACCGGCTGATCCAGATCATTGAGGAAAACGGCGATTCTATCAATACGGATTTCCATGTGGCACTGGACGAACACGGTAATTACAAATACAGCGTGGAGGGAGTCACCCTTTCCCGTTTTAAAGCCGACGTATACGGTAAACAGAAGATTGAGGATATGACCCCTCAGCAGGCCGAGGCCACTGCGGAAGAACTGATGAAAGGACTTGTGGGCAGCGGCCTCAGCAATTCCTTTATGATTCAGCCGGACGGCAAACCCGATACCAGCCAAAGACCCTATACGGCGGAAGAGCTGGCCGGGGCAGGTCTTCCCGCCGAGCTGACAAAAGAAGAAATTCTGAAGATTGCCTGTATCCGCTATCAGCTTTTTACCACCAGTTACCAGAAGTATCTTCCCGTTACAATCGCCACGGATGTCTCTGAGGAAACCGTAGCGGCTGTCATGGAAAGTCAGGCCACTCTGCAGGGTGTTGATGTGGTAGAGGATTCCAAAAGAGTTTATAACGACAGCGTCTATTTTGCGTCCATTATCGGTTACACAGGAAAAGCCTCCACCGAGGAACTGGACGAGCTGAGGGAAGAGAGCGACAAGTACAATTCCACCTCCATCATCGGTAAATCCGGTATCGAGCAGCAGATGGAAACTGTCCTCCAGGGTGTGGACGGCAAAGAAACGGTCTCCGTAGACAATCTGGGTAAAGTTCTGGAAATCGATGAAAAATCCCGGGTAGAGCCGGTTCAAGGCAACGATGTATATCTCACCATTGACACAAACCTCCAGATAGCTACCTACCATATCCTTGAGCAAAGGATTGCCGGCATTCTGCTTTCCAACCTGCAGAATATCAAGGAATTTAATATTGGAGACGATACAGATACATCCTCCATTCCGATAGCTATCTATGATGCCTATTTTTCGCTGATCAATAACAATATTGTGGATTATCGGCATTTCGCCGCAGAGGACGCCAGCAGGGAGGAGAAAAAAATCAATGGCATTTTTGAGGACGAGCAATCGAGCATTTTCAAAAAATTAAACCGGCAGTTAAGTGGCGAAGAAGAGACCCCCTATAAAGAGCTTTCTGACGAATACAAAGCATATCAGAGTTATATCGTTAATGATATGCTGTCAGATACCGGTATATTAATAAGTGAAGCCGTTGACAAGTCCGATGAAACCTACAAGGCATGGACTACGGAAGAAAAAATATCTCTCTATGAGTACCTGAGTTACGCAGTCAGTAAAAACTGGATAGACGTTTCCATTATTGCGGAAAATACGGATTACCTGGCCACGGATGAGATTTTGGCCGCTTTGTCCGCCTATGTGCAGGAATATTTAAAATCGGACAGCGGATTTTCCAAACTTATCTACAAATATCTTCTGCTGGACGATAAGATCAGGCCATCAGAACTGTGTATGACCCTGTATGATCAGGGAATCCTGAAAGAAGACAAAGATACCTATAACCGGCTTTCGTCAGGAGATCTGACAGCCTATGATTTTATGCGTGCGAAAATATCAAACCTTGAAATCACTCCGGCTCAGCTGGCCCTTGATCCCTGTTCAGGTTCGGCCGTGATTACGGATCCCAATTCCGGTGAATTCCTGGCGGTGGTTTCTTATCCCGGTTATGAC
>DPJQ01000176.1:0-2605 GCA_003542935.1 Lachnospiraceae bacterium
TGTGAAGGTACTGAACAGTTACACAATGAAAATGTTTGATCAGACGAAAAAAGGAGATGAATGCCAAGATGATAGATCAACAGGATGTGCTGGTGCTGGCCTCCCAGTCGCCGAGGAGGCGGGAACTGCTTTCCCGCGTGGGGATCGCGTTCCGGGTGACGCCGAGCACGGTGGAGGAGAGAATCACGAAAACCGCGCCGGACGAGGTGGTGCGGGAGCTATCGTTTCAGAAAGCGGAGGATGTGGCCTCCAAGGAGCCGGAGGGTGTCTGGGTGTTGGGAGCGGATACCGTGGTGGCCCTTGCCGGAAAGATCCTGGGTAAACCGGCGGATGCGGAGGAGGCAAAAGATATGCTCCGACAGTTGTCGGGACGCAGCCACAGTGTTTATACGGGAGTGACATTATACCGGAGAATGGACGGGAAAACGACGGCGGAAACTTTTTCCGAGGAGACGAAAGTGACATTTTATCCCATGACGGAGGATGAGATCTGCCGTTATGTGGACAGCGGCGATCCCATGGACAAGGCGGGAGCCTACGGAATCCAGGGGCCGGCGGCGGCTTTTATTCAATGTATTGAGGGTGATTACAATAACGTGGTGGGCCTGCCCGTGGCGGCAGTGTACCAGCGGTGGAAGGAGATATTGCGGCATGGAAAATAAAGAGAATGTGACGGAAGGCATAGAGTATAGGATCCGAATGGCCAGACCGGAGGATCTGGAGCCGGCGGCGGCCATCGAGGCGGCCGGTTTCCCCCCGGCGGAGGCGGCCGGTAAGGAGGATATCCGGCAGAGGATCGAGACATTCCCGGAGAGCTTTTTTGTGGCGGAGTCCGGGGATCGGCTTATCGGTTTTGTCAACGGGGCCGTTTCAGATGAGATCGCCCTGCCAGACAGCGCCTACCATGATCTGAGCGGCCATGACCCGGAGGGCTGCTGTCAGCAGATATTCGGGCTGAATGTCCTGGCCGAGTACCGCCGGCAGGGTATCGGAGAGGCGTTGATGCGCCATATGATACGCAGTGCCTTTATCCGCGGAAAAAAGGCCGTGATCCTGACCTGTAAAGAGCATATGATTCCCTTCTACACCCGGCTGGGTTACACACTGATCGGTAAAGCCGATTCTGTCCATGGCGGGGCCTGCTGGTATGAAATGCGCTATATTTTCCGGCCCTACACCCATACCGTGCAGTATTATGAGACGGATCAGATGGGCTGCGTGCACCACAGCAACTATATCCGCTGGTTTGAGGAGGCGCGGACGGATTATCTGAACCGGCTGGGGATTGGGTATGGCCTCATGGAACGGGAGGGGATCGTAAGTCCGGTACTCTCGGTGCAGGCCGAGTACCGGACTATGACCCGGTTTGCCGAGACGGTGGATATCGAGCTGTCCCTGGCCCATTACAACGGTATCAAATTTACCGTAGAATACCGGGTGGCCGACCATGCCTCCGGGGAACTCCGGTGTACCGGGAGCAGCAGCCATTGCTTCCTGAACCGGGAGGGGCGGCCGCTGTCCCTGAAAAAGGCCCGGCCCGGGTGGCATGAAATTTTGTCGGCCTGTGTCAGAAAATGAGCTTCTGTCAGTTCCCCGCTGTCTTCTTTCTTCTGCGGCGAGGGCGTGCCTGAACCTGCAGCTGTTCCGGGTCCATCAGCACATCTTTGTAAAAGGCCTGCACTTCCTCCTCCGTATCGAAGACGGCCAGATACATCCGGTTGCCCATGGCGCCGGACAGGGCTTTCGGCAGACGTTCTACCATGCGGATATTGTTCCCGTATTTTGCCATAATATCTTCATGGCTCAAAGCGTACCGTTTGGCATCGCGCAATCCGGCGAAAGCGCAGTAGGCATCCTTTCCGTCAGTGACAGTGGAGCGGTCATAGGCCACCATGTCCGCCCATATTTTATAGACGTCCGTGGAATGGGCAAAATTCATCATGTCCGGAGAGAAGCCGCCCGAGGGGCGCATATTGACCTCCAGGGCTACCAGATCTCCCTTTTTGCCCAGTCCTTTGTGGCGTTTGTCAAGGCGGAAAAACTCAAAATGGACGAAACGGCTCTTTACATCAAAGCTCTTTACCGTGGCCCGGCCCGCCTGGCGGGTATCCTCGGGCAGTTTGTTCAGGATGTAATAGACGGAATTTTCCTCATTATTTACAATGTCCATGATGGATACCGGGCTGATATTTCCGGTCTCAAAGATCGGCTCGCCGTGGGAGTCGATGATGGCATCGTAGGAATTGACCTCGCCGGCAATATACTCTTCCAGAATATAGCGGATATCCCGTCGGCGCCCTTTATAAAAAGCCTGAAGCTGCCCGTCGTCGTCGATACGGCAGGTGTGGGAGGCGCCTACGCCGTTATCGGGTTTGGCGATGATAGGATAGCCGACTTCCGCGGCGAAGGCCTGACAGGCTTTCAGAGAGGTGGCGAGCTGGAAGCGGGCTGTCGGGATGTGGGCCTTCTGGTAATATTTTTTCATCTTGGATTTGTATTTGGCCCGGGCAATGTCCGCCGTCTGGAAACCGGTGGTGATGTTGAAATCTGTCCGTAACCGGGCGTCATGCTCCAGCCAGTATTCGTTGTTGGATTCCAGCCAGTC
>DPJQ01000176.1:2904-5233 GCA_003542935.1 Lachnospiraceae bacterium
TTCCAGCCAGTCGATCCTGCCATGTTTGAAAGCGAGAAAAGCCACAGCACGGTATTTTTCCTCATAATTTTCCAGATCCGTGACTTTATAATATTCGTTCAGGCTGTCTTTCAGCCCGTCGCTCAGCTCCTCATAGGGCTGGTCGCCGATTCCCAGCACGTTCATGCCGTTAGCTTTCAGTTCATGGCAAAAATGCCAGTAGTTTGAGGGAAAGTTGGGTGAGATAAATATAATGTTTTTCATACGTTTTCCTTTTTTCATGTCAGTTCTCTTCAGTAGATAGTATGCTCAGGAACAGGCGGATGTATTTTCCAGCAGATGGGGGACAAAATAATCGACCTGTTTGTACCACCAGTACCAGTCATGGCAGCAATCATGGCCCCAGAAATCCACCCACGCATGGATTCCCTTGTCCTCCAGGACACGCGCCAGCTGTCTGGTGGATTCCGGCAGCTCCCAGGCTCCCTGACCCACGCAGATGACCGCCCGTTTCAGGTTGTACAACTCTATATAGGGGTGGTCAAGGGGCATATTGGGCAGATAGTGGAGGGGCGAATTGTTGTAAACCACCTCGTCCATATAGGGGCCGAAGCCGTATTCTGTCGTGTAGATGCCGCTTAAAGCCAGCAGCCGGTCAAAGAGGTCGGGGCGGCGGAAATACAGGTTGGCGGCATGGGTGGCGCCCAGACTGCAGCCGAAGACCATAATGCCGGGATAGCCGGTCCAGCCGTTCCGCTCATTGACCATATTCCGCATAAAAGGAACCATCTCATCAGTAATGTAGCGTATCCAATCCTCGTAGCGGCGGATGCGCCAGTAGGGGTCGCCGCCGATGGCCGACCAGCTCTCCCGGTCCATGGTATCGATGGCAAATACCATGACCTGTCCCCCGTCGATGAAAGGCGCCCAGGCATCTGTCATATGGAAGTTCTCAAAATCAAAAAACCGGCCGTCCTGACAGGGGATATACAAAACGGGCCTCCCCGCATGGCCGTATACCTTGCACTCCATGTCACGGTTCAGTGCATGGCTGTATTCTTTGAAATATTGCTGCTCCATGTTTCCTCCTTGTCTGTGATGTGTGTGTATGTGGGTAATATAAAGCTGCCGCCCGCGCGTGTTACGGCCGATAAAGCAGTGTATTCATGAAGAAGGGAATCTGGCGTTCCCAGCTTGCCTCACAGTGTTCCCCGCCCGGGACAATGCGGCTCTCCAGCAGGACGCCTTTTTCCATAAGCCTGCTGCAGATCCGCCCGAAACCTTCAGTGATACGGGGGTGCGATTTTAGTTCTTCGGATCCGTAATCCATGTAAAGAACGGTGTCCGGCGAAACAGGGGCCCGACGGATCAGATCAGTGATTTCTGTTTCCATGGCGTGCAGGTAGGGCGACAGAGCCGCTCCCCGGGAAAAGCAGGAGTTATAAGCCATGACGGCGTACAGGCTCATCAATCCGCCCATGGAACTTCCGGCTATGAATGTGTGGCTGCGATCCGGTATTGTCCTGTAGCGGTTGTCTATATAGGGCTTGAAGCTGTGTACAAACCAATCCATGGTGAGTTTCCCCCGGCCGATGATGCGGCCGAATTGAGGATCACTGAAAGTGTAGGGGGAATATTCTCTGAGACGCCCGTTGTTGGGGCTGTGATCGCACTCCACGGCGGCGATGATCATCTGTGTGCGGGTGCGGTCCATATATTCTTGCATCCCCCAGCACTTGCCGTAGGTGGCGTCAGTGTCGAAAAAGACGTTGTGTCCGTCAAACATATATAATACCGGGTAGCGCCGTGACGGCTCCCGGCCATAGGATTCCGGAAAATAAAGGTAAGCTGTCCGCTGTGCGTCACCGGTCAGTTCCGGAATGGTGATTTTCCATCTGATTACCACGCTGGCCTCCATTTCTGCCTGATTTATCAGCTTTTTTCTCGTTACGAGTATAGCACAGGCGGAAATGAAGTGCAAGAATTACAAAAACGCTTGATCATGGGCTTGACAGGGCGCTGCAGGAATCACCGGATAATCAAAGCCTGCAGGCACTAAATGATATTTTCCAGTCGACGATTGAAGATGATTGATGTATTTTAGGACAGGCAGATTGTGTGGAACAAAAGACGGGGAATCCGGGCCATGGCGTTTACATATTCCTGCAGAAATAGCGGGTTCAGCGTTTCCGGCGTCATGTGGCCGTCTTTGTGATCTTCTTATACTGGCTGTCCCGCCCGCAGCTTACCGTCACCAGGTAGGAATTACCGCGCTTTTTGATGGATGCCATAGGTGTATATCTCCTTTCATTCCTGCCACGGTGCGAGTTACTTTTCACACGGTAGCCAA
>DPJQ01000185.1:0-1154 GCA_003542935.1 Lachnospiraceae bacterium
CCGGTTCTGTCGGTTTCTCCGCAGCCGTCTGGTACTCCCTGACTGCAGTTCCACTGTAATTTCCCCGGAATGTAACGGTTACCGTCACCGTATTTCCATTTTCAGCCGTCGTCACCGTATAATCCCTGTCCTTCACCAGTACTCTGCCGCCGTCATTAATAACGAGATTTTTAACCGTCTCCGCATTGCTGACCGCCGAAATCGCAATGCTGCCGCCTTCCATGTATACTTTCGGCTTGATCCTGAAAGACACGGACGCGCTTTCCAGGGATGTGTATTCTTCTGTCCCATCCACATACGCCTTTACATACCAGGTTCCCGCTTCTGACGGCACGGTATCGGTAAATGTACCGTCCGGGCTATCGCCGTACCTGTAATAAGTTTCTCCAAATCTCGGTTCCGCCTCCGGCTCACGGGCTGTTTCCCCGTAAGTCCACTCCTTTATTATGATGAGTGTTAACCATTTGTTGATGCCGACCCACTTAGACGTGATTTCCATGGACTGCCGAACCGGCGTTTTCAGGTCAAACGGTTCGAGGCTGCTGCCATTCTTCACATACCATCCGGCAAAATCATAGCCGTCCCTGACCGGCTCCTCCGCCAGATTCACCGTGCCGCCCTGATCCACGAACTGCGCCTTTGATTCTCCTCCCATGTCCACAGTGACAATATATTTCGCTGTGGTTCCCATCACAATACTTCCGTCCCCGGTAACTTTGTCTGCCATTTTAGTCAGGATATCTTCGGGTGTATTTTCAGGAAGCCATAATTCGCCGTTTACGACTATTGTATCATTGAGGTCTATGTAAGTAAACACGGTATCCATGGTCACATTAGTTCTCGCATCTATAATTGCCCCATTTTCTACCGTCAGCTCCGCGCCGTCCAGTACCTTTAATGCCCTGTCTCTATTATTGCTCATAACGCCTTGTCCTAATGTCAGCGTTTGCCCTGTACGTAAAACCGTTTTTCCGCTTGCGACAAACGCATAGCGGTCGCTATACATCTCGATTAGAAATCCATTCATGTCCCCCTTGTTGTCTACGAAACTATTATAACCTGGCAGTTTAACCATGTAGAATGATCCGGGGGAGTCTATCGTGCCGCTATTCTCTATCCGGTTCTGGTTCTGGAACAAACCGCCTGCCAATACG
>DPJQ01000185.1:1437-5489 GCA_003542935.1 Lachnospiraceae bacterium
GCCTGCCAATACGTTCATAGCGCCGCTGTTTTGAAAAAGTCCACCGGTTTGGGACGATTTATCAAAATAATTATATATACCGCCGCTGCTCTGAACATTTATTGTTCCGTTGTTGATAACTGTAGAATTGGGAAAGATATTTATCTCGCCGCCTTCTTTGACGGCAATGTTTCCGTTGTTGATCAACCTGTTGCTTGATTGCTGCTTACTGTTTCCTACACTAAACCAACATCCATCCGGTATATTTAAAGTAAATCCCTGGGGAATGGTGAGTGACGCTTCCTTTTCTACATAGCCAATAGTGATACTCCCCCCAAACGCCATATTCCCATTCCATATCACATCGCCAAATACATATCCTCTGCCCATTTGTGTGATTTCATCTGCGTTTTCATCATAAGAACATTCCAAGTACCAGATCAGATCTCCCTCCAGCGGTAATCCGCCTGTTTTTGTCCCATATAAAACCGCGCTGTTTGATGCCCGCAGAGGCGCATCCGGGGTAGACGGTATCTCCAGATCCGCGCCGTTGTTTTGGGCAAACAGCGTTCCGCCATCCATTGTGCATCCGTCAAAATAGGCTAATGTACCTGTTATCCTTGATCCGTCACCCGCCTTTCCGATCGCTCTCACGTCACTGGACACAAGTTCTATCTTCCCCGAGTTTGCATCTATCGCGCTCCCCTCTCCGGTAATGGCAATCACATGGCTGTTTACTATCCGCACAGTCTGCCCCCGGTTCTGTCCCGCATAAATGGCGCCGCCGTTGTTTCCGATTCCTGCCGCATTACTTTTCACTTTTACATACTTGCTGTTTTCAATCTCTATATCTCCTCCGACAGTTAAAAGTCCGTGGCAGTCGACGGCTGATGATGAACCATACACGACATCCAGGCGCACTGTATCGATCACAATATTTCCGGCTGCCTGTACGCCGCTGCCCTGGCTTCTAATTTCCAGTGATCCGGAACCTGCGATCTTTAAATCCAGGGGATTTCCTGTCGCTCTGTCTGCCAGATAGATCCCTGTCGACGTTGATGTGATTTGATTGCTGCCTTCTACCTTGATATCAACCGGCACAGGAAAATTGATCCCCATTCCCCTGCTGTTATTAATCACCGCATCTATCAATACGAGCGTACCGCTGACCACCTTGCCGTCCTGCAATTCCGGCGTCCACACAGCCGTGCCTCCTCCGGCTGTAAATACCGTCTCCACCGTCGGCACTTCAGCTAACCATTCAAAAACCAGCCCGTCCGACTTGTCTGTATCATTCGCCCGGGAGCCCGCGGAGAACTCCGATGTATTCTCTGCCCCCATCATAGTTCCTTCTGCTGCCAGCGCCGCCAGAGGCATACCACAGGTCAAGATCCCTGCCGCCAACAGGCCAAGCCCCCACCTGAATCTGTTTTTCCTGCCCATTTTATCTTCCTCCTGTCTCTTACCAATCTGCCTCATACATATTGCAAGAAATTTTACCCGGCTATTATACGATACCCTCTTCCTGATTTTTTTGATTTGGCGTGAATCAAGTGTTTTTGGCGTAAATGATAAAAGAAAGAATGGCGGGAAAGCTCTCTTTATTGTAAAATATAATTAATTAAATAGAGAATCGGAAAAGAGAAAATGAATATAGCAATTGTGGAAGACAGGAGTTCAGACGCCGATCTGCTGGCCTCCCTCCTGAACCAATATCAGGAACATCATTCAATAAAACTACATACCGCCCGCTACAGTTCCGGCGAGGCATTTCTGGCAGCCGCCTGTGAAAAATACCATCTCATATTTATGGATATCTATCTGGAGCAGAGCAATGGCATTGAGACTGCCCGCCGTCTGATCGGGCGAAACGCCGAGGCCCTGATTGTATTTCTGACTGCCAGCAAAGAGGATATCTGGCGTGCCGTGCAGATGCACGCCTGTTTTGATTATATTGGAAAAGATGCGCTGGATTATTCAAGGCTGGAAGAAATATTAGACGCCGCCCGCAAAAGGCTGTGTATCCAGACGAAGATGCTGGAGTTTTATAATGGGAAACAGAAAGTACGTCTGTCTGTGCCCAAAATTCAATATCTGGTTTCCCATGACAAATATACTTTCATTACGCTGACAAACGGACAGGAAATGCGCTACCGCGTCACCTTTTCTTCCCTCTGCGCCCTTCTGGAAAAGGATGTCCGTTTTCTGCTCTGCAACAGGGGTATCCTTCTGAATATGGACTGTATCAGACAGGCAGACCGGGAAATCTTTGTCATGACAGACGGCCAGTCCTTTCCTATCCGCAAACGCAATCATACTGATATTATACAGCGGTTCCGCGACTATCAGTTCAAAAAACTCAACGAGGAGGTATGACGATGGAAAACTTACTGGACGCTGCCCTGTATACACGTTCCACTCTTATGATCGTACCCCTGATCATCTTTTGCTTTCTTCCGGTCTGGCAGGACATAAAAAGCACCCCCCAGCGTCTGCTTCTGAAAGTCCTTACCGCCTTCGCCGCTATGGAAATGATCATGTACTTTCTATATCTCCTTCTTCCCCCGGTAACCGCGGATACAGTGAATGAATATTTGTGTATTTTTGTTTTTTTCTATCTGTATCAAAAGGAAATCGCACTGAAACGCTCCCATCTCTGGTTTGTCTTCATGACGGCCTGTCTGATCGGGAGCTTTGGCTTCCTGTTTTATACCCTGACCAACATTGTCCTGCATCCGGCTTCCGTCATCGAAGACCCCGTCTGGTCGGATGTTCTGCTTCTCGAAATCGCTTTTGAGTCTCTCCTGGTCCTTATTTTAGCCTGGCCCGCCAGAAAATATCTCGGCTGGCTTGTACATCATTTCCAGGAGGAAGCCGTCTGGAATGTTATCTGGCTAATCCCTTTCGGTTTCATGATATTCGCGTCCGTTTTCATTCCCTACGATAACAGCGTCATGCATACCGGGCGTTTCCTGAAGGTATACGGCATCACGATTTTAGTCCTGTCGGCTCTCCTCCTTTTTATCTACGTCCTGTTTTACAAAATCGCTTACAGCATTGTGGAAAACCAGAAAATGATCCGGAAAACGGCCAGCCTTGAAATACAGGCGCAGCAGTATCACAGACTGCAGACCTACATGCAGGAGACGAGCCGTCTGCGCCACGATTTCCGCTACCAGCTCACCGTCCTTGCCGGCATGCTGAAAAAAAAGCAGTACAAAGAGCTGGAACAATATCTGGATCAATACATCGTCAGTGTTTCCGATGCACCTGTCCGGTACTGTTCTTCCTACGCGGTCAACGCGATCCTGAACCATTATGCTTCCATGTGCCGGGAGCTTGGCATAAGGGCCGATCTGAATATACGGCTACAGGAAAGTTTTGCCGTTGAGGACAGCGATTTCTGCATACTTTTGGGTAATCTTCTGGAAAATGCCATAGACGGCTGCAAATCTGTTCCGGAGGACAAGCGCAGCCTCATTTTAAAGATAGGCCAGACTGCCGAACATGTGATCGCCCTGCAAATCTCGAATCCCTACGAAGGTTTGCTCAACAAAAACGAAGGCCGTCTCTTCTCATCAAAACATGAGGGAGAGGGCCAGGGTTTGAAATCTGTGCAGCTGATTGTGGAAAAATATGATGGTTTTTTTGATATCCGCTGCGAGGATCAGATATTTGAAGTGAAAGTCCTGCTGAATTTCTAATATGCCTATATCATCCCATAATGTGGTCGAGCTGGTCTGTGACTTCCCTCAGCTTTTCGACCAAATCTGCCTGGGTCTGGACGTCATGCAGCTGCATGGCCAACCGAATCTGCATATTCAGTGAACACTGCTGCTCTTTCAGGAAATTAAATTTCGTCTTTCTCACCTCAGAAAAAGAATCGGATGTATGCTGACTGCCCATATACCATTTCCTCCTGTCCTTCCATAAAATCAGAACTGTCAAATCTTTCAGCATCTTCGGACAGCACATATCATAACCGGGCAAGTTAAACTCAACGTAAACCCATGCGCCCATTGTTTGAACAAACTGTGAAAAAAATGGTTTCTGGCCGACATTGTGTGAAAAAA
>DPJQ01000185.1:5798-14178 GCA_003542935.1 Lachnospiraceae bacterium
GACATTGTGTGAAAAAAATGTGAATCCGCTAAAAAAGGAATTTTTTTTTCAATTTTTTCACATTTTCATGGTACATTTCATAATAGTTTTATCTGCCCTGACTGTTGCCGCAATACTTCACATTCAATCCGGAGGTATCCCATGTTTCAGCTTTTAATCGTAGATGACGATAAAAATATCCGCCGTTATCTCCACGCGGTACTCACCCGCGCAGGATATAAGACCATCTGTGCCGACTGTGCGGAAACGGCCCTTGATATAATAGAGAAATCCGCCATTGACCTTATGATCCTGGACGTCATGATGCCCGGAATGGACGGCTGTTCTTTCGCGGAATTGTTGCGGGACTGTAAAAACGCGATCCCCATCCTCATGCTGTCTGCCAAACAGATGCCCCGGGATATCAAACAGGGATTTCTCTCCGGCACGGACGACTACATGACAAAGCCCGTCGATGAAGAAGAAATGCTCCTGCGCATCAAAGCTTTGCTCAGACGCTCCAGGATCGCCTCAGAACATAAGATCACGGCAGGCAACACCACGCTGAACTACGATACCCTGTCCGTGAAAACCGGTTCCCATGAGCAGATCCTGCCCCAAAAAGAATTCTATCTGCTGTATAAGCTTTTATCCTGCCCAAACAGAATCTTTACAAGGATGCAATTGATGGAAGATATCTGGGGTCCCTGTTCGGACTCCACGGACGCCACGGTAAGCGTACATATCAACCGCCTGAGAAACCGGTTTGAGGGCTGCAAGGACTTTACCATCGTCACGATCCGCGGACTGGGGTATAAAGCGCAAATTCCGGAGGACACACTATGAAAAAGAAGTCAAACTTTCAGACCACGATTGTGCTGATCAGCACCGGAATCGTATTCATCCTCCTGACCCTGACCATGTTTATCAGCAATACCGTCATCATGCTCCTTTCCAGGCATGGATGGATTTCTCATCCCCCCGGAAGGTCTCTGCTGCCGTTTCTGATCCAAAGCGGCTTTATCAGTATTCTGACGGGAACGATTCTTACCCTGTGCATCAGCCATCTGCCCCTGCGGCCGATCCACACACTGATCCAGGCCATCCATTCCGTATCCGAAGGAAATTTCCAGGTAAAAATACACCTGGAGCATCCAAAGGAATTCAGAGAACTCTCCCGATGTTTTAATCAGATGACGGAAGAGCTGGCCGGCATAGAGATGCTCCGCTCTGATTTTATCAATAATTTCTCCCACGAATTCAAAACGCCCATGGTTTCCATTCTTGGATTTGCAAAGCTGTTAAAAAAAGGGGATCTCTCTCCGGATGAGCAGGAGGAATATTTAAATATCATTATCGAAGAGGCCGGACGCCTGACAGACCTTTCCACAAATGTGCTGAACCTGTCAAAAGTAGAAAGTATATCCCTGCTGACTGACTTTTCGGCCTTCAATATCGGGGAACAGATTCGTGAATGCGTCGTATTGCTTGAAAGCAAGTGGGGAAAAAAAGGAATTTCATTTAACCTTGAGCTGGAAGAACTGCAGATCCATGGTAACGAACCATTACTAAAGCAGGTCTGGATGAATCTCCTTGATAACGCCATAAAATTTTCACCCGAAAAAAGTGAGATCAGGCTGTTTGCCCAGGCAGATCCTACATCTGTTAAAATTTCGGTGCAGGATTCCGGCTGTGGAATGGATGAGGCCACACAACGCAGTATTTTTGACAAATTTTATCAGGGCGATCCCTCCCATTCCGCGGAGGGAAACGGATTGGGCCTTCCCCTTGTCCGAAAGATCGTGTCGCTCCATCACGGAACCATCGACGTGACAAGCTGTACAGGACAGGGAAGCACATTTACCGTCACACTTCCGAGGCGCACTTTCACTGTAATATCCAAAGCGAAACCTCAAACATAGTATTTACGTCCATCGAACACCTGGCGGACAAAGAAATGCTGAAAGACTGTCACAAAACTATCCTCTGGGCAGCCGTTCACATTTTATAAACGACTGCTCCCTCCCCATGCGTTTCACATCCGCCAACCACCGGATAATCTCTTCCCGGCTGTACCGTTTGTGTCCGTCTTCGGTTTTACATTTTTGCAAAGCCATATACATTGTCATATATTCCATTTCCAGAGATGTCTGAAAAATCCCCATATCATCGGTATTAATGGACACGCTCATCCGGGATGCCGGTACATCATTCAGATTCTTGCCGTACATGCAGAACATCGGATGCTCCTCATACCGCTCGAAGGGGCCGATCTGGTAGTTGGAGGAAGGATTGCACTCTATCCCGATCCGTTTCGCCGTCAGTTTTTCCCGCAGCTCCCCCTGCATTCTGCGGATCAGTCTGATGTACGTTTCCGTAAAGGTAAAAATCTCCGTTCTGTATCCCCTCTCCCGTGCCGGAACATCATAATGGTAGCGGAGATACAGCCACCGGCAGTTTTCCTTTTCCCGGGCGCCCCTGGCTGCTTCCCGCAAGTCACTCTCACAGCCGGCAAGGGCTCTCGGAATCCGCAGATCACTTCCGCCGTCGGCAGAATTCTCCATTTCCCGCAGACTTTCCAGGTAAAGCCGGGGACTGTCTCCGCGAAGTTTCCAGGCATCGTAGTACTCATCCCACGGCATTTCGCTCCGGGTCACGGCCGCCTCCCTCCACGCACGGAAAAACCCGGTCTCCTCCCCGGTCGTTCTTTTCACCTCTGTCTCCGTTTTTACAGAATATGTATCTACCCATCTGTATTTTTCACCCGGTTCTTCTGCCTCTCCTTGATAAATCATGCCCCAGAGCCGACGAAACTCCTTTTCCAGATCTTTTTTCAGAGTCTCCTCCACTACGATCCCGTTTTCCCGGCAAAAACCCAGTGTCCAAGCGATGTTATCCAGAAGATCCTGGGCCGGTAGCAGGACCCGGTTCTGCCTCATACAATAATAGCTCCCCGGCTCTATCCCCAGAGCCATCCCGTGCCCCAGGCGGCTTCCCTCCGGCAGCTCGCAGAACCGGACGACCTCGTCCACCGCGCGGAGCCCGTCCACAAGATCCAGATAATCTTCCCCCACATGATACGTCCAGTGAATCCAATCCACCTGATTTTCCCCGGCAAACTGCTGAATCCTGCGGTAAAACAGGGCAAACACCTCCGGTCTGCAGCCGATCTCACCGGCACAGGTATCGTACCCTCTCACCCGCGGATCGCCTCCACCCCGCCCGTAATGGTTCTTCTCCATGCGGATCAGCTCCATCTGCTCATACAGGAAGCCGTCCATCTCCCTGCGCAGCACAGCGTCCCTGGGCTCCAGCTCCCGAATCTTTTCCTCCCTTTTCTTCGGAAAATGCAGCACATAAAAACAGCGGCTCAGTCCCTTTGCCCTGTCATCCTCTTTTTCAAAGCCCTCCAGAATATTTTCGTCATAGAACCGAATCCGGCGCAGCGTATCCTCCGCCCTGGGTTTCGGCGAAATCCGCAGCTCCATGCTGGCCAGATTCTGATGCTTCTGCAGGGAACAGGCAGTCAACCGCATCACATATTTCTCATAATCCTCCTTGTAAAAATCAATAATATCCTCTTTTCTGTCCTGATAGGTAAGAAAATTCGCAAATCCCCGTTTTCTGTTGGTCTGCACCATCTCGGAACGGAAACGCAGGGCAATCAACAGGTAACGGTAAAATAAATTCTTTTCCCGATCGCCGAAAATACCACTGTATACGGCCCTAAAACACCGATACAAAAAATATTTCTCCCCGGCTACCGGCATCTCGTCCCTGAACCGGCATATCTCCCAGATTCCATACAACGCATAATCCGGGCAGGCAACCCTTCCTTTTTCCGAGAACGAATCCTCTGTCAGCCCGCGGTAGCTGTCGATCTGAATCTGAATCCTCCGCAGATCGGACTCGTCATACTCCCTGCCGTCGGAGATCTCCAGCCGCTCTTTACGGGGTATTTTCTCATAACATTCAAAAAGACAGATCCTGTACGCCGCCGCCTGGATCACCGAAACGTAAAGGCCTTTCCGCCCGCGATCCTCCTCCCGGAATACCAGTTCTCCCTCCTGATACTCCTGAAATCCGTGCAAAAAGTCATTGGGGTCCCCGATATGATTCATCAGGCAGCTCCAGTTCAGCAGAAACACCGGGAAAGAGCCTTTGAGGTGAAAATGATTCTCCGCCAATCCCTCCCCGTCATTCCCCAGCAGGCTGCCCAGCTCAGAATGCTTCAGTTTTGGAAACGGCATACAGATACAGTCAGCCTCCTGTTTCTCCGAAAGCTCTTCGCAAAGCGACCTTCCTGCAAGAAAAGACATCGTAAACAGTTCCAACCCCAATCCCGTGACCAGCTCTTTCCAATGAAAAAACTGTTTTTCCTCAGCCCGATAGCAAATCCCCTCCTCCGAAAGCTGCAGAAAACGCTCTGACATCTGCCGGATAAACGTAAAAATCCCGTTTTCCTCTTTCAGTTTTACCTGAAGCCAGTTATACATCTGCTCGTTTTCGTCCTCCGTCGCATACCGCAGATAGCCACGGGCCAGCCGCAGAAAACGTTTTTTCGTGAGTCCCCGGTAATCATCCTCCCCCGCTGAGGAACCAGGAGCGACCCATTCAAAATAAACCTGGCGCAGCAAAATCTCCAGGCATGTCCTCTCTATGTCCATAGGCCCTCCTTTCCGTATATTTTGCTTCGGTTCCTATTCTCAGCAGTAAATGCTCCGACCTGTGCCAAACAGTTACCCTTTGTTCACCGTTTTATTCCACACGCTCCAGAGGCTGTTGTATTTCTTTCTCAATTTCTCACCGATACCCTGTACCCCGGCAGTCCGCAGGCTTCCCACAACCTGTTTCAATGCTTCCAAATCCGCCAAAGCCTTTTCAACTTCCTGATCCTCTCTGCCGCCCAGGTATGCCTGGAACTGCAATTTCATTGCCTCCATGTTGATGATCAGCGTCCTGGTTTTCCACGAATTATGCGCCGGGCTCGGTGTCTGCGGAATAGCAATAAGCGTCTCATTTTCAAATTCGGAAAAATCCGTTTTCTCTCCCTCCGGCGCGTTCTCGCTTCCGTTCTCCGGGTTATCCGCATTTTTCATCCGGACAATCCGCGCAGCCAGGCGCAGATAATACTCCGTATTGAAAAAACCGCCTTCCGAAAGCTGTTTTGCCCACGTTTCCTGCCGCAGATATTGATTCTGCTCCGCCAGCCACTGATTCATCATATCGAAGAAACCGATATAATAATCCTCTTCTCTGGCCCTGCCTCTGAGATCGTTGCGTTTCTCCGCGTATTCCCCCAGCCGCATAGCCATTTCCATATTACAGGCAACGGTTTTCCATATCTCCGGCAACTGGGAACTGAAAGCAGAGCCCTCCTGTTCCCCGGTGTCCGCCGGAAACTCCCATTTCTGTGCACTGATCTTCTCCAAAATCTTCCGGGAAGATATCCCCGCGGTAAAGAGATTGTCAAGACAGAACTCCGCCCGGTTGGCAATCTGATTATTCTCCGACACCATCGTCCGGACATTTCCGTCCGCATCCAGAAAGTCTGAGACCGCACCCATCCACCGCAGAATTTTATATAAATCCTGATCCCTTTGTTTCGCTGCGGCTTTCACTCTAGAAACGGAAAACACACCGCTCACCGCGCCGCACTCCCTGTCCAGAAAAGGTTTAACCCAATAGGTAAAACGCATCCGCCGCGAACCGTCCGCTGCCGTCCGCATTAACTGATACGCACCGAATATATTCCCGCCGATAAAATCATACAGCGCCTCATCGGCAGAACTCTCTTTCAGTTTCAGCATCCGTATGGAGAAAACGGCGCCCACCGCCGTCACCAGCCTGCCCGTTTCAGACTCCCGGCCCAGCTGTACCAGGCGCATGCAATTGACCAAATCTCCGTTTGTCAGCTTCCCTTCCCCTTTTTGATTCCGCAGAAAAGCTTTCTGTACCTCCACGGAAAGATCGCTTTGAAGTTTCAGGACTTCCTTATCCAAAAGCCCATAGAGAAACAGGAACGCGTCCTGATGCATGGCCCCGGGCCGGGTGTTCCTGAGCCTGCGAATAAATGCTGCATAGGCATCCGACAGGTTACTTTCCAGCCAGCTGTCACAAAAATACTGCTCAAACAGTTCCAGATTCTCCCTTTTATCCTCCCCCATGTCTCCCAGCAGGGAAATCAGGTTCACCAGCTCCCGCAGCGTGTGAGGCACAAAGGGGTGAACCTCTCCCGGCTCTGCCGGAAATACCAGCCCGGTCCGGCTGCAGATCAACTGAAGCACCTGTTTTTCTATTCCCAGCTCACCCGAATCCACCAGGATCTGCGGTTCGTCCGCGCTGCTGTCCCGATATATAACCCTGACCGCATTTTCCCCGTCCTCCGCAATCGCCTGAACGTCCGGCAACACCAGGCGCCGCACGAGGGGGATCAGCTTTTCCAAATACTTATTGCTCATGTTCCTAGCCTCACGGCCAATCTCCCACCGTCCCGAATCCTTCAGGCCCTGGATCTCACGCAGCAGTTCCTGCTCCACGCAGAGTGTCATCTGTTCAATATTTACCGCCATAACGATCAGAATCTCCGGAATTACAAAATATTTCCGTATCTGCTCCGCCACCTTGTAGGCATCCCGCAGGTTCAGGTCCAGATCATCTATGGGAATCACCAGCATGGTCTTGTCTATGTACCGCAGATAATCCTGGACCAGGACCCGGATATCCTTTTTCAGATTCATGCTGTCCGCGATATCAGACAGATTCTGGACGGAACTATTGTAAGCATACTCTTTTTCAATAAATTTACCGGAGTTTTTCAGCACCGACATGCTGCGGTGGATTCTCTGAAAATGTTTGATAAAATGAAGCTGCCGCTCTGTATCCATGTTCTCCTTGTCAGCCTGAAACCGGGTGAACAGCCGCGAGACTATGATGTCCACCATATCATGGGCCAGCTCCATGGCCGTGGGATCGATAATCTCCAGAATCTCCTTTTTCCCCTGTTCCTCTTCCTGCATCTGCCGGATAAAACTCTGCATGGCCGTACTTTTCCCCTGCCCGCGCTCTCCGCAGAAAGCAATGACATTATTGAGATACTCCGAATGGACACCCTCCTGCACCCGTGCCGCATAGGAGGCAAGCTGCCGCTCCACTCCGTGGGCTCTTTCGTATATTTCCCCGAAAATGTCCTCCTCTTTTTCTATGATATTCTCACATACTTTGAACTCATTCCCTCGCTCGATTACAATCTTTTTCATCTTTCGCTCCCATCTTTTGGCCGCATTTTTACTATCATACCCCCGACTTTCTCCGAAACAGGCACCTCTTTACCAGAGCATACAGCCAAATGCCGGCCACAGCGCCAAGTATATTGTGAATCATATCATCAAATTCAAACATCCCCCGCTTTGCTGTAAGCTGCATTATGTCAGTAAATATAGAGAATATTGTGACAACAAACTAAATTTGCTTTACAAGCCACGGATAATACTTATATAATCCTGTCTTTGATCCACCACCGCATATATAATTATTTCTTTTTGGCTTTCACTAACCTTGTAGAAAACCAAATTTTTTTCAAGAACCAATACTCTATATCCTTGTCGCCTTAACACAAGATATCTCGGTTCCGTTCCAAGATCAGGGTTATCAGCCAAAGCCAAAATCCCCTTTTCCAGATCACCCAACTTCCGAAGAGCTACATTATTACCGAATTTTTCGGCAATATACAAGATGATGCTCCTGATCTGGGAATCGGCCACATCCGTCCGAATTACACTATATCTCAAATTGAGCCCTCCCGCAGTACGCTTCTCAAATCTTCAAAGGTCTCACGGACAGGCGCAACTTTTTTGTTCTTTACGTCATTTTCTGCTTCGGCAAGAATTTCCAGAAGTTCAATTCTGGCTTTTATCCGTTTATATTCCTCATAAGCCAACGAAACCGTATCTCCTCTTCCATTCACCGTTACGATAACTACAGTATGATCCTCCCTGCACTGTTTTGATATTTCATTATAATGATTTCTTAAATCCGCTGATGGCCTGATCGTCTCCTGCAATGATAGCATATAAATACCCCCTTCTTTTCATAGACATACTATATCATTGCTTTAACATGCCACTTTGTCAGGCGAATTGCAATACATTTTTTCGTTTTTACCTTGTGAAATTTCTGTGAATTCAGCTGTCTCCGTTTTGCCCTCCTATATTTTCTTGGGGGAAAAGCGGCCGTAATATTCCTCGGCCTGTTCCTTTGTCAGTGAAAAATGACGTTGGAGCTTTGCCAAAATCCGGTCTTGGGGAAGCCGGTCTTCCAAACCATCCATAATGATGGCTCGGATCCCCTGCTCCATTCCTTGCTGAACCCCCTGCTCCATTCCCCGCCGGATCCCCTGCTC
>DPJQ01000264.1:0-310 GCA_003542935.1 Lachnospiraceae bacterium
GTAGGACAAGGCCTCGAATACGTTCATATTGACGGAAGAAACGAGGATGACGGGAATCGGGTTTTTGGGAAGGATTTGTTTTAAAAATTCGATCCCGCTCATTCCGGGCATTTCCACATCCAATGTAATGACGTCAGGCTTATATTCGGGGAGCTTTCCGATGGCTTCCAGCGCGCTGGAAGCATAGCCTACAATCTGAATGCGCTTATTCGTAAGCGGAAGGTTGCCGGTAAGATAGCGGCCAAAGACCAGAGAGTCATCGACCACCATAACCCGGATAGGTGAATTTGGAAACATACTGTTTAACCGT
>DPJQ01000264.1:576-1153 GCA_003542935.1 Lachnospiraceae bacterium
GTCCTTTTTATTTGATAGATACTGTTATGAATATAAACGGCAGCGCACTGGGCACCGCCGTTTCAGCCAGCTTATACAATTATTGTACTACAAGCTTCATTTCCTGTAAAGCGCGGGTTTTACATAATTGTACCGCGTGGCAGACTTATCAATGCTTTCGGAGTGCCCGATCAGAAGATAACCGCCGGGGACAGTAGCGTCATAAAAACGGTTTACCAGTTGGTTCTTTGTATCCTGGTCGAAGTAAATCATAACATTGCGACAGAAAATCACATCGAAGGGGATCTTGAAACGTATCGGTTCCATCAGGTTAAAGGTCCTGAAAATGACGTTGGACTTTAACTCCGGCTTGACGGTCCATACACCGGGCTCAGAGGTACGGTTAAAATATTTCGTTTTCCAGCCGGCAGGGAGCTTGGAAAGGGACTCCTCATCATACTGCGCGTTTTGTGCTGCGGAGAGCGCATTCTGGGAAATGTCGGTTGCGAGCACCCGGGTATCCCACATTCCGGCTTTGGTGCCAAAGTATTCCTTGAGAATCATGGAAATCGTATATGGCTCCTGACCGGAGGAACAG
>DPJQ01000264.1:1454-1613 GCA_003542935.1 Lachnospiraceae bacterium
TATGGCTCCTGACCGGAGGAACAGCCGGCACTCCATATGCTGAGCACGCGGTTTTTTTTCGTCTGTTCCAGATAGGGGAGAATGGTATCGCGGAAGAAAATGAAATGATCCTCCTCACGCATGAAGTATGTATAATTGGTCGTCAGCTTGTTGAGCATG
>DPJQ01000264.1:1927-2249 GCA_003542935.1 Lachnospiraceae bacterium
TTGGTCGTCAGCTTGTTGAGCATGGCGTCAATATCGGACGGTGTGGCCTTGGTCATGATGTCATTCACATAGGAGGTGAAATTATTGTATCCCTTTGACATGATGTCATTCGAGAGACGCCCGACAATGAGCTGTTTCTTCTTGGAAAGGTCGATGCCGTATTTTTGTTTGATAAAAGTGTGTAAACGTGTAAAATCCTGGTCGCTGATAGTTAACATGTCTGTTTACTCCCGTTTGTAAAGATTATGCTACAAGAGCTTCGAAATTGAGTACTAAGATGACAGTGCCGTCCTCAAGGGAAATCATGCGGTTGGTGAGTTCC
>DPJQ01000264.1:2525-4532 GCA_003542935.1 Lachnospiraceae bacterium
GAAATCATGCGGTTGGTGAGTTCCTGCTTATTTTCCACCGGAATGGGCACCGTTTTGCGCAGGTTGATGTCAAGCACCTGTGAAACCTGGTCCACGATCAGGCCGATTGTGGTATGCTCATTCTTCAGAATGAGCGTGCAGTCGGATGCATTGCTGTCGTAGCAGCCAAGGCGCATGCGCAGGTCAATGACCGGAATCACTTCGCCCCTCAGATTGAAAATGCCCCTGATGTAATCGGGAACCATGGGAAGCGGGCGGAGGGAATAATCATTTACGATTTCCACCACATAGGAATTGTCCACTCCGTAGGTCAGGCCGTTTGACATAAAGGTAAGAAAGCTTCTGATGCTGGTATCTTCTACGTCTAATTCGCCCTCAAGTTCTTCGGCAGAAGTATTTTCCGTCAAACTGGTATTATTGTCAAGCATGTTTTAATCCTCCTATTATGTCGTTTTAAAGGGTGGCCTGCGCCGCATGGTACAGGTTTAAGACATCCAGGATGATGCTGATATTACCGTCACCCAGAATGGTACACCCGCTGATGCCGGAATCCTTGATGTTGAAGTGGTTTAAGTAATCAGGAAGCGGTTTTACCACTACCTGCTGTTCGCCGAGCAGTTCATCGATCAGCAGACAGTAGGACTGCTCGCTCGCTTCCACCAGCATGATCAGCCCCTCTGTCGGATTGACGATTTCGGTTTCGATATTGTATAACCTGTGCAGGCGGATCAGCGGATAAAAAGCATCCATGCAGCGGATGAGCTCATGTCCCTCGGAATCAAAGGTGACGTCTTCCGCCTTGACTTTGAAGGAACGGATTACATTGGAGATCGGGATGGTAAAAATGGAGTTCCCGACCGAAATTTCCATGCCGTCCGTGATTGCCATGGTGAGCGGGATCTTTAAGGTCATCGTGCTGCCCTGTCCCAGTTCGCTCGTGATGACGACGGTGCCGCCGATGGCTTCCACATTCCGCTTCACCACGTCCATGCCGACGCCGCGGCCGGAATACTCCGTTACTTCCTTGTTGGTGGAAAAACCGGGCATCATGATGAAGGACAGGATTTCCTTCTGTGAATATTCCTCTTCCGGCTTCGTTAAAAGCCCGTTCGCTTTCGCTTTGGCAAGGAGTACGTCCGGGTTCATGCCGCGCCCGTCGTCGGTAACGGAAATGATGACCTCATTGCCGGAATGGTGTGCCGCAAGGGTGATTTCCGCCTGCGGATTCTTGCCTGCCCTGACACGGTCTTCCGGCGAATCCTCAACGCCGTGGTCCATGGCGTTACGGACGATGTGCATGATCGGATCGCTGATGCTGTCCACCACGCCCTTATCCACTTCCGTCTCTTCACCGATGATCGTGAGGCGCACATCCTTGTGCAGCTCCTGCTTCATATCACGGACGATACGGTTCATTTTCTGGAAGGTAGCCGAAATGGGAACCATGCGCAGAGAGGTGGTGATATCCTGCAGCTCATCGGTCAGCTTGCGAAGCTGCCTGGTATTTTTCTGGAAATTATCCAGCTTTAAGTCCTTTAACTCGGGAGAGGAGACCACCATGGCTTCCGTGATGACGATTTCCCCTACCAGTGCCATCAGGCTGTCCAGCTTGGAAAGATTTACGGAAATCAGGTTCTGCTTTGCGCCGCCGTGCGCTGCCGGTTTCGCCGCCGCTTTCGCGGGTGCGGGAGCCGCTGCCTTTGCGGGCGCATCGGACGCTGCAGGCGCAGCGGCTTCGACGGGCTTTGCCGCCACGGCCGTGGCCTTCGGATTATCCAAAATCTCGTAGGACTGGATATTGCCGGCATCCTTTACGATGGAGGTGCCGATTTCGGCCGCTTCTTTGGAATCATAAGCGATGAAAAAGCCGCGCTGTATGATGCTTTCGGAAGAATCGCTGTTCGTTTCGATATCCGCGGGATAAAAACGGAAATCCGGATTGACGTCCCGCAGGGCGGTAACGAGCATGAACGCACGCAGATTCTCCATGCCGCAGCCCTCGTCAAA
>DPJQ01000264.1:4833-9863 GCA_003542935.1 Lachnospiraceae bacterium
CATGCCGCAGCCCTCGTCAAAGAAGACGCGGATAAAGCAGGCTCCGTTATCCGCCGGAAGCTCATCTGTGGGAACAGCCGCAGCCGCATCAGTGCCGGAAGCTGCCGCCGCCTGCTTTTCCTGCGCAGGCGAATCGGACTGGGAACCGCTGATTTTATCAAGGAAGCTATTAATTTCCGTGATTATACTGTCGATATTAGTACTGAGTGGTTCGTTGTTTTCCACCTTGTGGATTTCCTCACGGAGCTGGTCAGTGGATTTAAACATGAGATTGAACAGGTCCGTTTTCAGAGAACTGTCCATACCTTCCATTCCATGCTCCCGGATGTAGAAGAACAGGTCCTCGATATGATGGGCGATCGTCATAAGGGAATTGAATTCCAGCATGGCGGAAGACCCCTTGATGGTATGCATGATCCGGAAGATCTCATTGACATCGTCCGAAGTGAAATCGCGGTTTTTCTCCGCATTGATCAGCAGTTCATCGAGCTGTTCCAGCAGGGAGTTTGATTCGAATAGATAGGTATCAAGTAAGTTGTCCAGAGAGTTGTCCATAATTACACCGCCTTATCTGTCAAATTTGAAGTGAAGTCCCCATGCAAAATATGCATGACATATATACTATATCGGCAAAAAAATTAAGAAAATAATTGGAGCAGAAGAAAAATGTCAAATATTTTAAAAGTGACTACCCCGCCGACGGGGTATGATAACAATTCCATTAACCGCCAGACATCCTCTCAGCAGGCCCAGGACCTGAGTATCAAAAATCCTGTGGATCCCAGCCGCGTCGTCCGTCCCGACGGCCGTGACGGGGCGAATAACCAGGGCCAGAGGGGCATTTCTCATGATTCAAATTTCGGCAATTTCGTACAATCCCTGCGGGATCTGCCCCAGATGGGCGAAGTGATGCGCAAAATGATTTTCGGCGGCATGGCCAATCTGGTGGAGTCGGGGATCAGTAAAGGCACGGCGGCGGATATAGAAGCGCTGTTTCAGATGCTGGAGATGTCTCCCGATAAACTTGCCGAATTTTTAAAGAGCCAGATGGCGGGGGCCAACCGTCTGCAGGGGCCTCTGTTTGATATGCTGCGGGAGGCTATGAGTGAGACCAGGACGCTGGAACTGAAAACGGGGATTCTGGATTTTGTGAAAAAATATAACGATATGTCTTCGGGAAAGCATCTTCTCCAGAATATTAAAGGCAATCTGGACGATATAGAAAGCCTTATGTTCCGGAGAGACAGGGAGGGCCTGGAAGAGCTGGCGTCGAAACTGCGCCCCTACAGCCAGGAGGCCAACGAGGCCAATGCGCGGCTTTTAAAAGAAGAGATCATTCCCTATCTGGGCCGGTATATTTCCGAGACCCGGGATATGGGGGCCGTCCGGGATCTGATCAGCCTTCTGGCGCTCAACACTTCACGGTATGAGAACGGCAATCTGGACAGTGTGGTACAGGCTTTCCAGCGTTTGATGAATTTTCCGTCTTTCAGGGAGAAGTTTGCCGGGATGACGGCCGACGAATTCAGGGGAATGCTTCAGAACGTGGATTTTGACAAAGCCATGGGCAAGGCCCAGTGGGCGGACCGGATGCTGAATATCATGCAGGCGGGTGTGAGAGGGGAGGCCGGACTGGAGAACCGGGAGGCTTTCATGAATGTGATGAAAGCCATGCTGGTCAACGAGAGCGTCTATATGCCGGTCATGCATGCCATGCTGCCGGTTATTCTGGACGGATCGCCGATGTTTTCGGAAATATGGGTGGATCCGGACGAGGAATCCGGCAATCCCGGCTCCACAGAGCGCGGGGTGAAGCTCCTGATTAAATTTGATTTGAAAGATGTTGGTTTTTTTGACATGATGCTGTATTATGAGAAGGGGAAGATGGATATGTTGATCCATTATCCCAAAGAACTGGCGGAACATGAGAGCGAGATCCGCGAAGGTATCCGGGACATCATGCGGAAAAACAATATGGAGCTGGAATATCTTGCCGTGGAACAGAGCGAGCGGTCGATACCGGTTTCTGCCGCGTTCCCCAAGATATTTGAAAGGAGAAATTCGATTAATGTCACAGTTTGATGACGTGTTGAATAAAAAAGCGGTTGCCCTGCGCTATGACGAGAACAAGGATATGGCCCCGGTCATTGTGGCTTCGGGGCTGGGATATATGGCGGAAAGGATTGTGGAGACGGCCAATCAGAACGGTGTCCCGGTGTATGAGGACAATTCTTTGGCGACGGTGCTTACCCAGCTGGAGCTGGGCACGCCGATTCCGGAGGAACTGTATCAGGCTATTGTGGATATTTATGCGTATTTCCTGAAATATACGCCCCAAAAGCGTGAGACGGATGAGGCAGAGAGCGTGGAGGAGGACGGAGAAACCGAAACGGATGGGCAGGAAGAAACCCAGGAGGATGTTCCCGAATAAAGGGATGCCCTCCTGGGTTTCTGAGGCGGTGCGGTTGGCTGTCAACTGTTTTTCTGCTCTTTTATTTTGGCCTGCAGAACCTCGGTTTGATAGACGAATTTCCGAATCTTGCCCTCGGCTTTGGCGGTCAGGTTCAGGAACTGGCAGCCGTAGCCGAAAAGCCCTTCTCTGCGTACCGGACGGCGTTTCTGAATCCTTGCCTTGACAAATACGGGATCCCTGGCATCAGGCAGGAGCGCGGACAGCGTATCCCCGGGCGTGAATTCGGTTTTTGAGACAAAGAGAAAACCGCCGGTGCCGATGTCCTTGATGGTAAGAGTGCGTTCCCTGGATTCTTTATCCAGCCAGATGGAGGTCCGGAACGACACATATACGCGGAAATTGCTTTGCAGTTCAGGAATGTCGTTGGTAATTCCGTCCACTTGCCACCAGGAACTGTCTTCCGTACAGGGCTGTGGCTCCCCCTGGGGGGTATAGATAAATGCCCGGAAGTCGTACTGTTTATCATCCGGCATCATGAAAAACTGCGCCGGAAGTCCGCCGTTTATAGCGGCAGGAAAATAAAACCGCGCCGATTCCAGGCTGAGCCGGGTAAAACGGACGGATGTGAAGAAAGAACAGTCCATATGAAATAATGTAGCGTTTGTAAAATCTTTTAACAGGCCCATAGATACCTCACCGCGCCTGGCGGAGCTGCTTTTTGTAGACAAACTGGCGGATGTCCCGCTCGGCGCTGTTTGTCATATTGGTGAACTGGCAGCCGTAGCCAAAACGCTCTTTTCTGAGCTGCTGCTCCCGCAGGGTAACTGCCGTTAAAGACTGTTCCCGTTTGGAAAAGCAGTATTTAAAAGTAAATGCCTCGTCGCGGCTGAGGCGTATCTCATTTGTGACCAGGAAAATCCCGCCCACACTGATATTTTCGATAAAGCCGTGAAATTCTTTTTTCTGATATGGGGCGGAAAAAACGAGCTCTTCCTCCAGCTTCACCCGGAGATCTTTCTGGCGCTGCTGGGTCTCGAGTACCTCAAGGATCTGGCAGTCGGCGGCCCATATCTCCAGGGTCCACGGATCTGTATTTCTCCGGATGACAAGTTCGCAGAAGGTCTTTATGTATCCGACGATCCGGTCGTAAAAATCAATCCGGACCCGGTTTACTACCAGGTCGGAAATTGTGTTTTCGTCAAAAAACAGTGTAATCTTATCCTCGACAGATACCACTCTGCCCGGAATCCGGCTGCCTTCCTCCGGGCCGTAGATCATGCATGCGTCACAGCTTTTTAAAAGCATGGTCCACCCCTCCTCTGCAAATCGTAATTATTCATATTTAGTGTATCATGCCGGGGAGGGAAATGCAAATATTATTTCCGGGCGCTCAGGGGTCGAGTATGATAGAGATAGAGAACAGGAGGCTGTATATGAAAACGATAGGACTTGTGATGATTGTAAAAAATGAGGGCCGGTGCCTGGGGAAATGCCTGTCTCTGGCCAAAGGACTGGTGGACGGCATCTATATTACCGATACCGGTTCCGACGATAATACCGTAGAGATCGCGCGGGAGCACGGGGCGCACATTTCTCACTTTGCCTGGCGTGATGATTTCGCGGCGGCTAAAAATTATGCCCTTGAACAGTCTCCCTGCGACTGGAATCTGATTCTGGATGCGGATGAATATCTTGTGTCGGGCAGGCGGAAAGAGCTGCAGGCGTTTGTGGAAAAAGGAGGCCGTCTCGGGGCTATAGAGCGGCACGACAGCTACAGGGAGGACAGCGGCGAGATCAGCCAGAGCTGTACCTATACAACCCGTCTGATCCCCAGAGGGACATTCCTGGAGGGGCGGGTACACGAACAGGTGGCCAGTGACTTGCCGGTGGTGGCGGTTCCCCTGGTTTTTGACCATGACGGCTACCTCCAGGAGGGCAAAGGAGAACGGAATCTGGAGATCCTCCTTGATGAGCTGGGGGCTGCGCCGGAGGACAGCTATCTGCTGTATCAGGCGGCCCGGACACTGTGGCTGATGAAGGAATATGTCAGGGCAGACAAATATTTTGAAAAGTTTTACCGGCTGGTTCCGGTTACAGGGACGGGTTACCGGATGAACGGTATTGTTTCCTATATATATAATTTGATCGAACTGGGAAAATATGACGAAGGGCTGGAAGTGATTGAGAAGGAAAAGAACCGGCTGGGGGGCTATGCGGATTTTCAGTTCGCCTGCGGTACATTTTACACAAAGATGGTGTTTTCGGATGTACAGCGCTATATCGCCTATCTCCCGGAAATTGAGCGTTCCTACCGCCGCTGTCTCAAAATCGGCGAGGTATCCGGCCACGAGTGCGTGCGGGGAAACGGCTCTTTCAAGGCGGCGTACAACCTGGGCGTCTGGTTTGAGGTCAACGGCAAGCAGCAGGCGGCCCGCACTTACTATCGCCAGGCGGCGGCTTTGGGCTACAGACCGGCGGCGGAGAGGCTGCGGGGGCTTGGCGGCAAGTAAAAAAGAAAAATAAAAAAGTTGAAAAAAAGACTTAAGTTATCCGGCGAACATTCGATAATATATTTGACAAGAGGTTTTCGGAAGAATTTTGATGATGCATTTCCGGC
>DPJQ01000264.1:10154-10371 GCA_003542935.1 Lachnospiraceae bacterium
ATGCATTTCCGGCAAACAAGCCGGCATTACCGGGGTGCACAGCACATATTTCCGAATGCTTCTACCAAATACCATGTGGGGAAAAGGATATTCCCCGAAATAATTTCAAGGAGGAAATATCATGAGGATTCAACATAACATTACCGCATTGAATGCGCACAGGAACCTGTCAAACAACAACTCCATGCTGGGTAAGAACCTGGAGAAACTGTCTTCC
>DPJQ01000216.1:0-3131 GCA_003542935.1 Lachnospiraceae bacterium
GCGCTGGTGACGGATTTTGTGAAAAATATCAATAATTTTAACGTGATCTATCTGTTGACGGAGAATGTCTACACCACCACCAACCAGGCCATGGCCAATTCCCAGGCCAAGGAGGTGGATCTTCTGGTGACCTGGCTGTTCCGTCTGACCCAGGATTACTACAATTACAAGATGGCCTCCGCCATCGGTATCATCGTGTTTATCATCTGCGCGGTCTTTACGCTGGTGGCGTTTAACCGGATGATCAAAGGAGATAAGGAGGGGACGTATCAATAATGAAGAAATTAAAAGCCAACAGGACATCTACGATTGTCTTACATAATGTGCTGATCGCCGTGCTGGCGTTTATCTGGCTGGTTCCCATTATCTGGCTGGTCTGCACTTCCTTCAGCGCCTACGCGGGCATGAATACCAGTACATTTTTTCCGGAGGAATGGAGCATTGGCCAGTACCTGAAACTGTTTCACCCGGATTCGGTGGCCCAGTTTCCCCAGTGGTTTCTGAATACCTTTATCATTGCCTGCTTTACCTGTGTGATCTCCACGGCATTCGTGCTGATGGTGGCCTATGCCACTTCGGTGATGCGCTTTCCCATGCGCAAGCCGCTCATGAATATTGCCGTGATCCTGAATCTGTTTCCCGGTATGCTGGCTATGATCGCCGTGTATTTTACACTGAAAACCTTTAACCTGACCAACAGCTATGCGGGCCTGATCATGGTGTACTCAGCGTCGGCGGGCCTGGGCTATCTGATCGCCAAAGGTTTCTTTGACACGGTGCCCAGGGCTCTCTGCGAAGCGGCCCGGATCGACGGCTGCAGCGAGGCCAGGATCTTTTTCCAGATGGTGCTGCCCTTGAGCCGGCCCATCGTGGTCTATACGGTGATCAGCAGTTTCCTGGTGCCGTGGATGGATTTTGTGTACGCGAAGATGATCTTGAATGCGGGTATCTCCTCAAAATATACGGTGGCCATCGGCCTGTATAAGATGCTGGACCGCAACCTGATCAACGACTATTTTACCCAGTTTTGCGCCGGCGGCGTGCTGGTCTCCATACCGATTTCGATCCTGTTTGTGATCATGCAGAAGTTCTATGTGGAGGGCGTTACCGGCGGAGCCGTGAAGGGCTGATGGCAGCGTCCGGGCTTAAGTAAATGACATTGGTAAGGCAGTTAGAAATGTATGTTTGAAAGGATTACTGAAATATGGATCAGATGGTTTTAAATATTATCCACCGCCCGGAGATGGTGCCGGAGTACGCGGAGAAGATCACCGGCCACGGGCAGAAGGAGGACATCGGACGGCGGGCGCTGCTCACGGAAAGCCTGGATATTTTTAAGCTCCAGCAGGAGTGCGCCCACAAAAACGGGCTGAAAACGACGATTCAGATGACCTATGCCAGCCTGTTTAACGAGGAGGCGGTGGCCTTGGCGAAAGCCCACCACGAGGAGTATGGTGATGAGATCGGCCTGACCCTTCTGGGGCTGCCCTGTGAGGAGTTCCGCAAAAAGTATAAAACAAAGGATTTTTGTATCTGGATGTTTTCCCTGGAGGACAAGAAGGCGATTGTCCGGGATGTGTTCGAGAAATTTTATCGGTGCTTCGGGTTTTATCCGGAATCCACCGGCTCCTACTATATGGATGCGGAGCTGACCAATTATATCAAAGAGACGTATCCTTCCGTCAAATGCGCGGTGGCCACCTGCTGGGAGGAGGGGCCGAAAGCTTACCATACCTGCAACAACAGCTGGTACACTTTTATGGATGGCGGCCCCTGGGCGCCCTGGATCCCCTCAAAGCAGAATACCCATGCCCCGGCGGCGGATGATTCCGAGGATTCCGGGATCGTGGCCATTCCCCATCTGAGCCGGGATCTGATCGCCTGTTATGACGGGAACGGTTCCAATTTCGGCACCCATCCCCAGAATGTGCTGCGGGGAATGATTTATCAGGACGGGGAGTATCCCTATCTGTATAACCTGATCGACCAGTTTGCCTATCAGGCGAAATTCAATAAGGGCTATGCCTACAATATGATGTTCGTGGGGCCGGGATGGATGAACAAGATGGGCCGCTGGGAGGCTCCCTTCGAGCTCTTGAAGAAATCCTACGAGGACGGCTGCGCCTATTACGGGCAGATGAAAAAAGAAGGAAAGCTCGTGGATATGACCATGAGCGAATTCGCGGACTATTACCGTGAGAAAAAGACGTATACGGAGCCGGAGTGCGCCCTGTGGCGGGATATCCTGTACGGGAGCAAAAAGCAGGTGTTCTGGTACTGTGATCCCTATATGCGGGCCTGCGTGAACATGGATCAGGGCGGCGCCATCGTGGATCTCAGGCCCTACGCGGCCAAACTTTCCCGGCCGGTGGGTATCGGGACGTCCCATATCCAGGACGCCAGCTATCCCTTCCTGATCCAGGAAAAATACCGGGCCGGGTATTTCACCCATTATGCGGGGGAGGGCACGGTGAGGAGCGCCAAGCTCTGTTACGGCGGCGAGGAGGTGGATCTGTGCCTGTGCCGCACAAAGGCAGTATTTTCCAGGGAAGGGAAGGAGCGGCGGCTGACTCTGGAGCCGGTGGAGATCGAGTTTGCCGATCTGACCATGAAACTGCAGACCGTCGTGGCGTTCCCGGAGGGGGAGAGCAGGATACGCATCACCCGCACCGTGCTGGAGATGAGCAGGCCGGAGGCCGAGGTGGAGATCCGGGAGTACATGGTGGGCTGCTACGGCACCACGGAGTACACCGAGGATATGAGCAGCCTCACCCTGTCCCTGGAAAAAGACGGGGACAGCCAGGAGCTTGCTTACGAATATAAATGCCGGGAGCTCTCCCTGCCGGGGGCGGACCGAGTTGCCTGTGTAGTACCGCCCATCGAGACGAAGGTATCCATGACCTGCGAGGGCCGAGATAAAGAGGGCTATGTCCGGGAGGGATACGCATTCAGCCCCATGTTTACCCTGGGTTATACCGGACGATTAAAAGAGAAGGAGGCGTTTACCACATGGCTCAAGCTGGAAAAGGCAGATTAAATTACCGCTGTCCGTCCTGCTTTATGCGTGACCTGGACATGGATATGTTTTATGATAAAGATAAGAAGGAATATTACTGTATCCGCTGCCAGTA
>DPJQ01000216.1:3422-6272 GCA_003542935.1 Lachnospiraceae bacterium
ATATTACTGTATCCGCTGCCAGTATACCGGGACGGAGGAAGACGTGCAGGAAAAGAACCGGTTGGCGCGGTTCCGCTACAGGGATATGATGCGGCGGTTTACGGCAGAAGAATTTGAGAATTGGTGACGGGACGGTCACGGCGTTCGGATCAGTGTCTTGTTCCGTTCACTCTCGGATAAGTCATTTTGCGAAATGTGGACGGGACAAGACGCCATGGACGCGCGGCTACGTCCTTGCTGTGAAAATGAGGTTGTAGAATAATAAAACGGCTTGTTTTGAGGGAGGAATGTCTATGGATGCGTGGATCAAGGGGATGGATCTGTCCTTTCTGTCCGAGGTGGAGCACTGCGGAGGGAAATTTTATGATCACGGAAAACAGGGGGACGCTATGGCGATCTTAAAAAGCTATGGCATGAACCTGGTGCGGCTCAGGCTGTGGAATGATCCGTTTACCCCGGAGGGCGTTTCCTATGGCGGAGGGGGCTGCGATATCGGCCGTGTGCTGGCGATGGCCAGACGGGCCCGGGATATGGGGATCGGGTGGATGCTGGATTTCCATTACAGCGACTGCTGGGCGGATCCGGGGAAACAGGTGCCGCCGAAGGCCTGGCAGGACCTGGATGCCGACGGGATGGCGGAGGCGGTCTATGAATATACGGCCGGGACGCTGGCGCGGTGCCGCAGGGAGCATGTCCTGCCGCGGATTGTCGCCGTGGGCAATGAAGTTACAAACGGGCTTTTGTGGCCTTTGGGAAAAGTCCCGGCTTACGGCAACATCGCCCGGTTCATCGGCGCCGGTATCCGCGCCGTCCGTGACGCCGCGCCGGGTGTCCCGGTGATGGTCCATCTGGATAACGGCGGCAATAATGCGCTGTACCGAAGCTGGTTTGACGCGTATTTCGCCCATGTCGGCGAGGATTTTGATTACATCGGCCTTTCCTATTATCCGTTCTGGCACGGGACTCCCGGGATGCTTCGGGAGAATATGAATGATATCGCCCTGCGTTATGGAAAGGATCTGATTCTGACGGAGGTGTCCATGGGGCACACGCTCCGGGATTACCGGGAGTATGAGAAACTGGAGTCGGCAGAGCGGAAAGGAATGGCGGCCACAAAGGAGCTGGCCGCAAAGGTGCCCTTTGCCATGACGCCGGAGGGGCAGGCGGAGTTTATGCGGGAAATCCTGGCGATATTGCGGGAGGTGCCGGAGGGAAGGGGACGGGGGTTCTGTTACTGGGAACCCGCCTGGCTCCCGGTGCCCGGCAGCAGTTGGGCTTCCCCGGAGGGGGTGGCCTACATGGGAGAAAAAGGGCCCGGCGGTAATGAGTGGGCCAACCAGGCGCTGTTTGACTATGACGGTAACGCCCTGCCGGCACTGGAAGTGATCCGGGACTTTGTACCGTGAAGGCCGAAACGGCGGGATTGCCGCAACGGGCCGGGCGGGTTTTGGCGCTGTACCGTGCCATATCGTATGGTGGAGCCGCGGGAGAAAGCGGCAAAAGGAGGACGTATGGGGGATTTTTACAGAAGAACGCCGGCCTGGCGGCTGCCGGAAATTACGGCGGACGGATTGAAGGGATTTGCCTGTGTGACGATGGCCCTCTCCACTGCGGGCATTGCCGTGGTGGAAAAGGGGCTGCTTAAGATTGACCAGTATACCCAGGAGCAGTTTTCGCAGCTTTTGGCGGAGGATTCCCGGGCGATGTTTCAGGCGGGGGTGGGTTCTGTCCTGCAGCTTTTGGGAGGGCTTGCCGTGCCGATCTTCGCGTTTCTTCTGGTGGAGGGGTTTATGCACACCTCGGATTATCGCCGCTATCTGGCTTCGATCCTGGTGTTTGCCCTCGTCAGCGAGGTTCCCTATGATCTGGCAGTGTATCAGAAAACCTGGGATTTGCGGGGGCAGAATGCCCTGTTTTCACTGGCAGTCAGTCTGCTTATGTTGTATTTTCTCCGGATGGTGGAGGAAAAGAGGGGAATTGGCGGGATCCTTGCCAGGCTTTTAGTGGTATTCTGTGCCGTGGCCTGGGTGGCGTTTTTGCGGGCGGGATATGGGCTTTGCCTGGTGCTTTTGGCAGCTATTTTCTACCTGTTCCGCGAGTCGTCCGGATGGAAAATGGCCCTGGGCATCGTGGTCAGCTTGCTCTATGTCACCGGGCCGCTGGCCTTTTACGGAATCTGGTGTTATGACGGAGAGCGAAAAGACCGGATTCCCAAGTATGTGTATTATGCGTTTTATCCGTTGCATCTGCTGGTTTTGGCGGGGGTGGGGATGGCGGTGTGAAGTTGCCCCGGACAGTTTGGGAATGGAAAATAAAAGGGCAGAAATGCCTTTTTTTGATTGCAAAAAGCATTGAATTATACGCATAATGGGCGTATAATTATAATTGTAGGGAGGGAACGGAATGAAAACAAAAGACCTGATCAAGCTATTAGAAAGCAACGGTTGGAAGTTCAAGCGGCATGGTGCAGACCATGATGTTTATATAAAAGGCACAGAGCGCGAGAGCGTTCCAAGACACAAAGAGATAAAAGAAAACTTAGCAAAGTCAATTATCAAAAGGCGTGGGCTGAAATAAGCCCACAAGAATTTAGGAGGTGTTTTATATGAAAAATTCATATCCGATTATTTTAACGCCTGATAAGGTTGGTTATGTGGTGTACGTTCCTGATTTCAATATAAATACCGAGGGAGATACGCTGACAGAAGCCATTGAAATGGCAAGAGACGCAATAGGGGTTGTCGGCATTGATATGGAAGATGATGGGGAGTCCTTGCCAGAGCCAACAGAGATATCGGCAGTAAAGGCTGATCCGGCGGCGGATATTGTAACGCTTGTGGATGTGGACTT
>DPJQ01000216.1:6536-9738 GCA_003542935.1 Lachnospiraceae bacterium
TGAATTTTGAAGCTGAAAAGGCGGGAGTGAATTTTTCTGCAATATTGACAGCGGCACTCAAAAGCGAGTTGAGACTTCAAAACCGATAAATAACTGCCTAAGTGGGCTGACCAGGCGCTGTTTGATTACGACGGCAACGCTCTGACGGTTGCCAGGAATTACGGCGGACGGATTGAAGGGATTTGCCTCTATGATGGCGGATTTAAAAAATGGTGTTAAGCCTCAGATAAAAATCTGTAGTGCTCAGCACCGTTTTTTTATGGGATTGGAATTCGTGGAAAATGCATTCAAAACTTTTGAAAAAGAAAACTAAAGTTGTGATTTCCGCCACGGTTAAAAAAGACGGTTATACGTTTAAAGTGGTATCCATCAGGAAGCAGGCATGAAGAGTGCCGGAAAGAAAATTGCCTACAAGAAAAAATAAACCTCTTAACCTGCATCGGGGAAGCGTTCTTAGCTTCCCCGAATTTCTGCCATTAACTAACATTTTAAAGGATATATTGGATATTTTTATCGTATAAATTTCAAGAATTGTCTGAGAATATTCTATTCTTTTTAATTAATCCTTTTGCTAGAATTTCATTATCGACAAGCACAATAGATGTGCGGATAATTCAGGAGGAATGAAAATGAAACTTAAGAAAATTCTTGCGGTACTTATGTGTGCGACAATGGTAGCGGCAACGGCTACGGGATGCGGCGGCGGATCTTCATCGGCCGCGGGTTCATCCGCTGCCGGTTCCTCGGCGGCCCCGGCGGCATCGGAAGCCGGAAGCGCTTCTGCCGCTTCGGAGACAGCGGCGGCCAGTGAGGCATCCGGCACGGCATCAGAAGTTGCGGGAGCCGTCAGTGCTGCCGGTGTAGATCTCAAAGACGCAAAAGTGGGCATCTCCATTTATCAGTTTTCGGACAATTTTATGACGCTGTACCGCACGGAATTGGTGCGCTACATGGTAGATGAGCTGGGATTTTCCGAGGAGAATATTACCGTTCAGGACGGCAAAAATGACCAGGCCGAGCAGACTAACCAGATCAACAACTTTATTACCAGCGGTGTGGACGTGATGATCCTGAATCTGGTACAGTCCTCCTCGGCTCCCCAGGTTACGGATACCTGCAATGCGGCCGGTATCCCGGTGGTGTATATCAATCGCCAGCCCGACGAGACGGAATCCGACCGGTGGACAAAAGACGGCATCAAAGCTACCTACATCGGCGCCGACGCAAGGCAGTCCGGTACGTTCCAGGGCGAGGAGATCGCCGAGACTCCCAATAAAGGCGACATCAACGGCGACGGCAAGGTCAGCTATATCATGATCCAGGGCGATCCGGAGAACATCGACGCTCAGTACAGGACAGAGTATTCCATCAAGGCCCTTCAGGATGCCGGTATGGAGACTGAAGAACTTTTGCTCCAGAGAGGCGACTGGGATCAGGCCAAAGGCCAGCAGATCACCCAGGATGCCCTGACCCAGTTCGGCGACCAGGTGGAGGTTGTGTTCTGCAATAACGATGCCATGGCCCTCGGCGCCCTGCAGGCGATCCAGGCGGGCGGCAGAGTCGTTGGCGAGGACATCTATCTGGTAGGTGTGGATGCCCTTACGGATGCCGTGCAGAATATTGTGGACGGCAAGTTTACCGGAACCGTGTTCAACGATTATTTCGGACAGGCCCAGGGAGCTGCGGATCTGGCTGTGAAGTTTTTGAACGGCGAGGAAGTGGACGCGATCAACATGGTAGATTACGTCAAGGTCACGGCGGACAACGCGGCGGAGATCCTTGAAAAGATCAAATAAATAAAAGGTGACGGACCGTTACCGGATAACAACGATAGCCCATAAAACACAGAAATCAGATGTGCGCACTGCGCACATCTGATTTCGTAAAAGGAAAGGAGACAGGATGGCAGAATATAGACTGGAAATGCGTGGCGTCAGCAAAAGCTTTCCCGGTGTAAAAGCCCTTGACGGCGTAAATTTAAAGATCCGCCCGGGTACTGTCCACGCGCTGATGGGCGAGAACGGCGCGGGGAAATCAACTCTGATGAAATGCCTGTTTGGCATTTACAAAATGGACGAGGGGGAAGTGTTTGTAGACGGCGAAAAAATGGAGTTTGCCAATCCCGATGACGCGCTGCATCACGGGCTGGCCATGGTGCACCAGGAGCTGCAACCGGTGCCTGACCGAACCATTGCCGAGAATATGTACCTGGGCCGGTATCCCCTGATGTCTTTCGGGCCACTGAAAGTGGTGGACCACAAAAAGATGAATGATGAGGCAAAAAAGTGGTTGGAAAATGTCAAAATGCCCTTCGACCCGAGAAAAAAGCTGGGGGAACTGTCCATCTCCCAGATGCAGTCCGTAGAGATCGCGAAGGCAGTGTCCCAGGACGCCAGACTGATTATTCTGGATGAACCCACTTCTTCTTTGACGGAGAATGAGGTGGAGGCCCTTTTTGAGATAGTGCGTGATTTAAAATCCAGGGGGGTTTCTTTCGTATATATTTCCCATAAAATGGCGGAGATCCGCCAGATTTCCGATGATATTACGATCATGCGGGACGGCGCCTATGTGGGGAGTTGGAGCATGGAGGATATCTCGGACGGCGAAATCGTAAAACAGATGGTAGGCCGTGAGCTGACCAATGTGTATCCGCCCCTGGATAATACGCCGGGTGATGTGCTCATGGAGGTAAAAGGATACAGCAGTATCTATAAACGTTCTTTTCAGGACTGTTCTTTTACACTGCGGAAGGGAGAGATTCTTGGGTTCGGCGGCCTGGTGGGCGCCCAGCGTACGGAGCTTATGGAAGCTATTTTTGGTATGCGGCATATTATTTCCGGGGAAATTGTCCTGAACGGAAAGCCCATCAAAGTGAGGCGCCCCCAGGATGCCATCAACCACGGCATCGGAATGATCACCGAAGACCGGCGGGGAACCGGCATTCTGGGCTGCCTGTCCATTGCGGATAACGTGTCCATTGCTTCCCTGAACCAGTATCTGGAGATGGGCATTAAGCTAAACAAGAAAAAAATTGAGGAGCTGGTGCAGGAGAATGTGGGCAAGTTGAGTATTAAGACGCCGAACAGCAGCGAACTGATCCAAAATCTGTCCGGCGGTAACCAGCAGAAGGTGATCATCTCCCGCTGGCTGGCCAATAACCCGGATGTGCTGATCATGGACGAGCCCACCCGGGGCATTG
>DPJQ01000216.1:10039-21858 GCA_003542935.1 Lachnospiraceae bacterium
GGACGAGCCCACCCGGGGCATTGATGTAGGGGCCAAATACGAGATCTACCAGATCATGATCGATCTGGCCAGGCAGGGTAAAGGAATCATCATGATCTCGTCGGAAATGCCGGAACTCCTCGGCGTTTCCAACCGTGTTATTGTCATGTGCAACGGAAAGATTACAGGAGAACTGGCAAAAGAGCAGGCCACCCAGGAAAACGTTATGAAATTTGCTACACAATTTTAGCGGCGTGGATCCGTCTGTAAGGAGGACTAGATGAAAGAAAAAGTAAAAAATATCAATATAAAAGACGCCATCATCAATAACGGCATCATTTTGCTACTGGCGGTTTTGGTGGTTTACGTGAGTATCAGCGTACCGACATTCCGGAGTTTTTCCAACCTGAAAAATCTGGCAATCAATGCCGCACCCCGCGTTATCGTGGCCCTGGGCGTCAGCGGCTGTCTGATCACAAAGGGAACGGATCTTTCCGCAGGCCGCATGGTGGGCCTGGCCGGGTGCCTGGCCGGCATCATGCTGCAGAAAGCGGATGCCCCCGGCAAGATATGGCCGAATTTTCCCCAGCTGAATGTGTTTGTGGTTCTGCTGATCTGCATGGCTATCTGCGCGGTATTCGGGCTGATTAACGGTATTGTTGTGGCTTACCTGAATGTGCCGGCTTTTATCGGCACCCTGGGCATGCAGATGATTGTGTATGGTATTGCCCTGGTTATTACCAACGCGGTGCCCATCGGCGGTTACCGTGATGACTTCACCCTTGTCACCTAGGGTAACCTGGCCGGGATCCCGTTTCTGTTTTTCTATCTGGTGATTGCGGCGGCGATTATCTGGTTTGTCTACAATTATACCCGCCATGGTAAATATATGTACGCCATTGGCGGCAATGAGCCGGCGGCGGAGGTTTCCGGCGTAAACGTCAAAAAAACAAAGATTATCATTTATGTGACGGCGGCCTGTATGTATGCGATTGCCGGCTTCCTGTTCAGCGGCAAATCCGGCGGCGCGTCGGTAAACCTGGGCCTTTCTTATGAGCTGGAGGCCATCGCGGCCTGTACTATCGGCGGCGTTTCGGTAAACGGCGGTATCGGCCGGGTATCCGGTGTCATTATCGGTGTGGCAGTATTTGAGCTTTTGAAATCGTCTCTACAGTTTCTGGGTGTCAATACCAACTATCAGTTTATTGCCCAGGGCATCGTGATCATTGTGGCCATCGCGCTGGATATCCGGAAATATATTGCGAAAAAGTGATGGATTGCTGTATGGCAGTGCCTGGGCTAAAGCTCCCGGATGGCGGGCCCGTGCAGGAAAGGGGAGGGCAGCTTGGGCTGCCCTTTTGCTGTTAATAATATTGGAATTTAGCGAAATTATGATATAATGGAGGACAAAAACGGGTGGCAGTGACAGAGAGAGAGAAAGGGCGGAAAATGCAGTATACGGTACTGGTGGTAGACGATGAAGAGGAGATCCGTGAGGGGATTATACGGAAAATTGACTGGGAGCAGCACGGATTTAAGATTATCGGCAGCGCGGGCAACGGGAATGACGCACTGGAGATCGCGGAGAGCCTGCAGCCGGATGTGGTCATGACGGATATCATGATGCCTTTTATGGACGGTCTGGAGCTGGGAGAGCGGATCGTCCGTATGAACCCGGACGTGAAGCTCCTGGTGTTTTCCGGGGCGGACGAGTTTGACTATGCCAAGCGGGCTCTGCGTATCCGGGCAGTCGAATACATATTAAAGCCCATCGGGGCCGAGGAGCTTATAGCCACACTGGTTAAAATTAAGAGGGATTTGGATGAAGCGTATGATTCCCGGCGAAATCTTGCTACCCTGCGCGAACATTATATTGACAGCATACCGGTTATCCGGGAGCAGACGATCGCGGCGCTGGTGGAGGGCCGGATGGATAAGGAGCAGCTGGAAAAGAAGAGCGGCATCGCCCAGATTGATTTGGACGCCTGGGGCTACACCGTAGGGCTTCTGGAGATTGAGCCGGGCCAGAGGACCGCCACAAAAAAGCTGTTCCCGAACCACGACGAGGCGCTGATCCCTGTCACATTGAAGCAGATCGCCGACGAGGCTCTGCCGGCCTATGCCAAGGTGAGCACCTTCTACTATGGGGATATGGTGGGAGCCGTGGTGTGCCTGTACCGGGAGGAGGATATTTTCCGCCTCATTGAGGGCATGAACCGAGTCTGCCAGATCATGCAGAAGGTATACCGCGTGAAAGTTACCGGTGGGATCGGCATGGTCTGCGGGAATGCCCTGGAGCTGCGCACGGCCAGGAAAGAGGCCCAGACGGCTCTAAGCTACAGGGTGGCCTTCGGCAGCGGGCAGACCGTCTACCTGGGAGACGTGGAACCGCAGAAAATTTCCGCCCTGCAGTTTTCGGAGAGCGGGGAGGAGCTTCTGGATGCCATCCGGCTGGGGGATGAGGATGCCGTCCGCGCCCAGGTAAAAGGCGTGTTCGGGCGTCTGCAGAGCCAAACGCCCAACAACAGCCAGCTGGAGGTCTATTTCATTGAAATAAAGATTGCGTTTATGCGCCTTCTCCAGGCTTATGGCCTGGTTTCCGGCAGGCTCTGGGAAGCGATCGAGGGGTTCCATGTGGTGGACAGCATCCATTCCCTGGAGGACGCGGAGCGCTGGCTTGCGGAAAAGAGCCTGGCGGTCAGCCGGGCGATCCGGGAGGCCCGTTCCCACTCCCTGTCCATGATTACAGCCAGGGCCAGGGAGTACATGCTGGAGAACTACGGCGATGAGACCCTGTCTGTGGAGAAAGCCAGTAATATCCTGCATGTGAGCCCCAACTATTTTTCCACATTATTTAAAAAAGAAATACAGGTGTCATTCGTCGCCTATCTGACCGAGGTACGTATGAAAAAGGCGGTGGAATTTCTGAATACCACGGACGAAAAAAGCTATATCATTGCGGCCCGGGTGGGATACTCGGATCCAAACTATTTCAGCCATGTGTTTAAGAAACATTTTGGTGTGTCCCCCCAGAGATACCGGAAAGGAGGGAGTACGGCCTCATGACCCGGAAACGGATTCTCCGGTGGAGGGAGTGGCTGGATAATGCCAGGCTGCAGACGATCATCATGATCCCCTTTACGGTGATTGAAGTCTGCGCGGTTCTGGCCCTGGCGGTGGGCCTCTACATGAGGTTTACCAATACGGCCAAGGAGATGACCATGGAGCAGAATATCCAGGTCGTAGACCAGACCAACCAGGCCATGAATAACTATCTGAAAGAAATGATGCGGGTATCCGATTCCGTCTATTACCATGTGCTTAAGCAGCTGGATGTGGAGGGCGGGGAGGCGGGCAAAGCGGTGGAGCTTCTCTATAACGCCAACCAGGATAAAGTGGTTAATATTGCGCTGTTTGACACGGAGGGGGAGCTGGTCTGTGGCGTCCCCAACTCCAGGATCCGGAAAAATGCCAGCCCAAAGGGCACGGTGTGGTACCAGGAGGCGGTCTCCAATATTGAAAACCTGCATTTTTCCCTGCCTTATGTGCAAAATATTTTCGATATGTCCGACATCAGCTACCGGTGGGTGGTTTCCTTGAGCCGCTATGTGGAATTTCAGCGGAAAGGCCGGATCGAGGACGGCATCCTCCTGGTGGACATGAATTTCAGCGGGATCGAGCAGGTGTTAAAGTCAGTCAGCCCGGGCAATTCCGGTTATCTCTACCTGATGGATCAGAGGGGGGAGATCATCTATCATCCCCGGCAGCAGCTGCTGTACTGCGGCCTGGCCTGCGAGGATAACCTGCGGATGAAAGACTACGAGGACGGCGGATACGTGCTGAACTTCCAGGGGGAGCGCAGGATGAGCATCGTCAAGACCGTGGGCTATACAGGGTGGAAGCTGGCGGCGGTGATCCCTATGGATGAAGTGACGTCCGTCTACCAGGATCTGCGGTACTATATCCTGATCCTGTCCCTGGTTCTGTCCATGATCCTAGTCTGGGTCAGCCGGATGGTGTCGGAAAAGCTGACGGCGCCCATCGACCGCCTGGAAAAATCGGTGGAGAGCCTGGAGGCAGGGAACCTGGAAGCACGGATCGCCGTCAGCGGTTCGGAGGAAATCCGTCATCTCGGCCGTTCGACCCAGTCCATGGTGGATCAGATGAAACGGCTGATGGCCGAAATCGTGACGGAGCAGGAGCTGAAACGGAAGACGGAGCTTGAGGCCCTCCAGGCCCAGATCAATCCCCATTTCCTCTACAATACCCTGGATTCCATCGTGTGGATGATTGAAAACGGAAAAAATAACGGTGCGGTTACGATGGTTACCTCCCTGGCCCGGCTGTTTCGGATCAGTATCCGGGGCAAGAGCATCGTGCCGGTGGAGGACGAGCTGGCCCACGCGGAATATTATATGAAGATCCAGAGCGTGCGCTATAAGAATAAATTCTCCTATTCTGTGGAGGTCTCGGAGGAAGTAGAGGGCTGTGCCACGGTAAAGCTGATCCTCCAGCCTATGATTGAGAATGCCATCAACCATGGCATGGCCTATATGAGCCGGGACGACGGAGGAAAAATACGGGTAGGGCCTATGCGGATCGAGGCTGTCTGGTCATGGAGGTGACGGACAACGGCTGCGGTATGACACCGGAACAGGTAGACAGGCTGCTGTCCGGCCCCGCCTCTGCCGTGCACGGCCGGGGCACAGGGATCGGCATGCGCAACGTAAACGAGCGCATCCGCATTTATTTCGGGCGGGAGTACGGCGTGGAGGTCAAGAGCGAGCCGGACGAGGGCACGGTGGTGCGGATGCGGATGCCTCTTGTAAAGGCAGAGAGGGAACAAGGGGAGCGGCTATGAAGAAAAAAGTAAACATCCAGATTTTTCTGCTGGTGGCATTGATCGCAGTCTGTCTGCTGCGGATAGCAGCCCCGCCGGAGAGGGGGAGAACCAAAAATTACAATATTTCCGTGATCGTCCGGGGCAATATGGACACGAGCTGGAGCAATCTGAAACGCGGCGCGGAGGACGCGGCCGCGGATCTGGGTGTGAGCGTACGCTTTGTGGCTTCCCTTGAAGGGAACACGGCGGAGGAACAGCTGGAGCTTCTGGATAAGGAATTAGAGGGCAGTGATGCGATTTTGATCTCGCCGGTGAACCGTATCCTGATGAAAGAGCCCTTGCTGGCGCGGGCCGGGAAAAAAATTCCCATCCTGTTTTTCGAGTCCGGCATATCCGGGGAAAACGACCTGCCCCTTCTGTGCTGTGATAATGAACAGATGGGCAGGGATATGGCCACGACTATTATCAATCATGGTAATGTCCGAGGAAAAATCATTGTGTTTTCCGGCAACGGGATCTGCTCCAGCGTGACGGAGAGGCAGAAAGGGTTCATGGCGGTCATGGAGGGCACCGAAAACGAGTGCAGGGTGGAGAGCGCGGGCAGTTTTCGGCCGGAGGCTCTGGAAAAGATCCTGGCCCGGGAGAAGCCGGACGCGGTCATCGCCTTGGACGACCGCATCCTGGAAAACCTGACCAGGGCGGGGAAAAGCTACCGGCAGCAGGACGCCGCGGCCAAACTGCAGATCTACGGCATCGGGTGTAGCAGTGAGATATTAAAGAGCCTGGAAAACCAGGAGATCGTAAGCATTGCCGTACAGGACGATTATGCCATCGGCTATCTGGGTGTGCAGGAGGCGGTGGCGGCCCTGCAGGGGAAGGAGGTCCGGGGCAATGAAAAGATCCGTTACATTATAACGAATTCAAACCATATGTATGATAAAACAGATCAGAGGCTGTTGTTTCCGTTTGTAAGATGAAAGACATTGGTAAGCCAGGGAAGGTGCAAAGGATGAAAAGAAAAGGGTTGGGCGGTATAGTTTGCGCGTGTCTGCTGGCGCTGTCCTGCTGGGGCTGCGCGGGAGATGAAAAGAATCAGGCCGAGGAATTACGGGTAGGCGTTCTTCTGTACAACCAGGACGATCTGTTTATCGGTGCCTTGAAACAGGAGATTGATGGATGTTTCCGGGAGACGGAAAAACGGGAGGGCTGCAGGATTACCGTCAGTTACTTTGATTCCATGGGAAACCAGATCACGCAGAATGAGCAGATCGACACATTTATCGAACAGGGCTATGACGTCCTCTGCGTCAACCTGGTGGTTCGGACTGATGCCGCGGCTATTGTGGATAAGGGGAAAAAGGCGGATGTGCCGCTGGTATTTTTTAACAGGGAGCCGGTAAGCGCGGACCTGGAGCGGTGGGAAAAAATCTATTACGTGGGCACGGACGCGGAGGAGGGGGGCAGGAAGCAGGGAGAGATCTTCCTGGATTACTGCCGCGCCCGTAAGTCGGCGGATAAAAACGGGGACGGCGTGATCCAGTATGTGCTGCTGGAGGGAGAGCCGGGGCACCAGGATTCGGCCATCCGCACGGAGTCCTGTATCAAGAGCATTGAGGAGGGCGGTGTGGAGCTGGAGCGCCTCGCTGTGGCCAACGCGAACTGGCGGCGCAGCCAGGGCAAGGAAAAAATGGCGGGATGGTTGGACGAGTTTGGCAGTGGGATCGAGGCGGTGATCAGCAACAATGACGCCATGGCCCTCGGAGCGCTGGACGCCCTGGCGGAGTCGGATCTGGCGGAGCTTTCCCCCGTGGTGATCGGGCTGGACGGCATCGAGGAAGCCCGGGCGGCCGTGCGGGACGGACGGATGGCCGGCACGGTAGTCAATGATGCTCGGGGGCAGGCCGAGGCCATCGTGGCTCTGGCTACGGAGCTGGGAAAAGACGAAATTCCGGATATCCCGGACATGAAAGACAGGATCATCCGAGTGCCCCATAAGACGGTGACGCAGTAATAGTCTGTGTATATGGTGTTTTATCTTCAGAATCGCATTTTTCCGGGTTGACAAACGGATCTGGAATGCTATAATTAATCCCAGCAAAAAGACTATCCTGTGTAGAAAGCGTTGAAGAGAAGAGTAAGCCGTGAAAGCTGCCAGAGAAGGGCGTCCTGGCTGGAAGCGCCCCCAGTGGAACCGGTCTGAAAACTACCTCCGAGCGGCCCCAATCCGGCCCGGTGACTCCGTTATCGTCGAATGAGTGGTTTCTGTCAGGCGTGTGCCGGGGCAGAGGCAATCAGGGTGGAACCGCGAGCGATATCGGCTCGTCCCTTGTGATCTTGGATTACATGGGACGGGCTTTTTCTATATATTAAATCATAAAGTTTACATAATTGTTTTATGTAAACTAATAAAAATCGGGAGAGCCAATGCCCGAAAGAAAGGAGAACGAAAACATGAAAGTAACATTAAAAGACGGTTCTGTAAAGGAATACGGCCAGTCCCTCACGGTACTGGATGTGGCCAGGGATATCAGCGAGGGCCTGGCCCGGGCAGCTGTGGCCGGTGAGGTGGACGGCGAGGTGGTGGATCTGCGTACCGAGCTGGACAAAGACTGTTCCCTGCAAATCCTCACGGCTAACGATCCGGAAGGGCTGCGGGTAGTGCGCCATACTGCGTCCCATGTGATGGCGGAAGCGGTAAAGCGTCTGTTCCCCAATGTCAAACTGGCCATCGGGCCCGCCATCGACGAGGGATTTTATTATGATTTTGAGAGCGAGCCGTTTTCCCGGGAGGATCTGGACGCCATCGAAAAGGAGATGAAGAAGATCATCAAGGCGGGAAAGAAACTGAACCGTTTTACCATGCCCAGGGAAGAAGCCATCCGTTTCATGGAGGAGAAGGGAGAGCCCTACAAGGTGGAGCTGATCCGGGACCTGCCGGAGGATGCGGAGATCTCCTTCTATGAGCAGGGAGAGTTTACCGATCTGTGTGCAGGGCCTCACATGCAGAGCACGAAAAACATCAAAGCCTATAAACTGCTGTCCTCATCTATGGCTTACTGGCGCGGCGATGAGCACAAAGCCCAGCTCCAGCGTATCTACGGCACGGCCTTTGCCACGAAGGATGAGCTGAACGCTTACCTTGAGCACCTGGAGGATATCAAGAAACGCGACCATAACCGTCTGGGCCGGGAGATGGAGCTGTTTACCACCGTGGATGTGATCGGCCAGGGGCTTCCCCTTCTGCTGCCCAGGGGAGCGAAAATGATTCAGAAGATGCAGCGCTGGATCGAGGATCTGGAAGACAAGGAGTGGGGCTACGTGCGTACCAAGACTCCGCTGATGGCGAAGAGCGATCTGTACAAGATTTCCGGGCACTGGGATCACTATACCGACGGTATGTTCGTGCTGGGCGATGAGAAAGTGGATAAAGAGGTGTTCGCTCTGCGCCCCATGACCTGTCCCTTCCAGTACTACTGTTATAAAAACAGCCAGCATTCCTATCGCGACCTGCCCATCCGTTACGGCGAAACTTCCACGCTGTTTCGCAATGAGGACTCCGGTGAGATGCATGGCCTGACCCGTGTGCGCCAGTTTACGATTTCCGAGGGCCATCTGATCGTGCGTCCGGATCAGATGGTGGAGGAGTTTAAGAACTGCCTGGCCCTGGCCCAGTATTGCCTGAAAACTCTGGGCGTGGAGGAGGATGTGACCTATCACCTGTCCAAATGGGATCCGGAGAACCGGGAGAAATATATCGGTGAGCCCGAGGTCTGGGAGGAGACTCAGCAGCATATGCGGGACATCATGAATGAGCTGCAGATCCCCTTTGTGGAGGATGACGGGGAAGCCGCTTTCTACGGCCCCAAGATCGACATCAACACGAAAAATGTATACGGCAAGGAGGACACCATGATCACGATCCAGTGGGATGCCCTGCTGGCCGAACAGTTTGACATGTACTATATTGACCAGAACGGTGACAAGGTACGTCCCTATATCATCCACAGGACTTCCATGGGCTGCTACGAGAGGACGCTGGCCTGGCTGATTGAGAAATACGCGGGGCTGTTCCCCACCTGGCTGTGTCCGGAGCAGGTGCGTATCCTGCCCATTTCCGAGAAATATATGGATTATGCCGAGAAAGTACGCAGGGAGCTTGCGAAGAACGATGTGGATGTCACGGTGGACGGCCGGTCGGAGAAGATCGGATTTAAGATCCGTGAGGCTCGTTTGAAAAAAGTGCCCTATATGCTGGTCGTGGGCGCCAAGGAGGAAGAAGAGGGCGTGGTGTCCGTCAGGAGCCGTTATAAGGGCGACGAAGGACAGAAGGATCTGCAAGTGTTTATTGACGAGATCTGCCGTGAGATCCGTACGAAAGAGATCCGGAAGATTGAAGTGGCGGAATAACTAAGTAATGATATCGGCTGTTTTCCGGACAGATAAAAGAAGGCAATATGTCCGGAAAGACAGCCGGGATGGCCCCAGGGATGTGGGAGGGATACCTATGCCAAAAGACGGCTATGTGGTCATGCATAAAGATAGAAAAGTGGCTGTGATTGAGGAATCCGGCCACTGCAGGATATACTATAAGTCATTTATGCCCTTTAATCTGTATTTGGAAGAATCCGATGATATAGATTCGTTGGTAAATAATCTGATAAACTGGAATTATTGGTGTGCCTCCAGAGTGCTGACATTAGACAGAAAGTATGCGAAAGAAATATTGAACAGTATTGGCATGCGTCAGGCGGTGACGGACAGGGAGAGGGCCGGGATTGCTCTGTCCTACCGCTGCGCCTCCCTGACCGATGTTTTTTGGGTAAAACGGAAAAAGGAACGCATCTGTTTTCACGAAGTAAATTTGTATGATAACCATCTTGATAAAGTATTTGTAGATGTGGCTCTGCGGGGCCGGCAGTACTCTGTCCAGAATGAATATCTGGCCAGGGATTTATCGACGAACGGGTGCTTCCCCAAAGCCTGGCAGCGGTCGGAGAACGGTTTCCGGCTGCTGAAAGACGGCGGAGACCATGCGGTAGACAGAGAGCTTTTGGCGAGCCGGATCTGCAGGTGTTTTGAGGTATCACAGGTTCTCTATGAAGAAGATTATTTTGACGGAGAAAAAGTTACTGTGAGTGAGAATATTACCTCAAAAGAATACTCCCTGGCCTCCATGGAAGCCTTTGAAATCTATGCCCGCAATCACGGCATAGATATAGAAAAATATGTACTGCGCCTTGATAAGCATAATTACTATATGATGAATATCATTGATTATCTTGTGGGTAATACAGACCGTCACTGGGGAAATTGGGGTTTCCTGATCGATAATGCGAATCATAAACCAGTGGGCCTTCATAAGCTGATGGATTTTAATCAGGCCTTTTGCTCCTACGATACCATAGAGGGCGCGAACTGTCAGACGCTGTTCGGAAAGAAAGCAACCCAGAGAGAGGCTGCCATCAAGGCAGTAAAAGAGATCGGGTTCCATCAGATTGCGGAGATAAAAAGGGAGCTGTTTTCGGAGTTGCCGCAGTATTACGATATGTTTGCGGCACGATGGAATATTTTGAGGAATGTAATGGGTGATTAAATGCTAAATGATAAGGAAATCAATGTCAATCTCTTTGAACGGCTGGATCTGTTGGACTGTCTGGAAAGAGTGGCAAAGAAGGAAAATGCCAGAGAAACACTTGCGGAAATTGAGTTCGAACGGAAATTGATCGAGCGCAAGCTGTATCAGAACCCCCCGCTGACCGGGAAAGAATAGGGGAAAAACGCAAAGTCCTTTATTACAAATAAAGGCTTTGCGTTTTTTATGGTCACAATTGCCTGCGTGTGGTGTTCTGCTCCACAATACATGCGGAAAACATGGTCCGGGAGGGAATACGGTGGTTCTGGAATACCTGCATCATCTGGGATACAGCGGTGGTGCACATAAATTCCACCTGGTTGTCCATAGTAGTGATCTCTGGCGTACTGCAATTGGCCAATACGGAATTGTTATAGCCTGTAATCTGAAAATCTCCGGGGATGTCAAGGCCGTTGCGGATCGCATATTTGACGGCTCCGGCTGCCAGCTCGTCGTCTGCGGTGACTACGGCATCAAAGGTCAGGCCGCTCTCTTTGATCTTGCTGAGAATTCTATAGGTTTCCTCCAGCGGCCCGGGGCAGGAAAAGGTACGGTGTTCTTTATCATCAATGCCGTGTTCCTGGCAGGAATGTAAAAATCCCTGTACTTTTTTATGGCCGCTGTAGCTTAAGATACGGTAGAGCATGATGGGCTCTTTGCTTCCCCGGTTAAAAACCAGGTCGGTCATTTCATTGGCAGCCCGGTAGTCATCACACAGAATCGAATAGATGTTGTCTCCGGCCAGCTCGCCGTTCAGGATGAAAACAGGCACTTTTTTTGCGGCATCAAGGATATAGCTGTTGCCTTCGGGGGTGGCCTCTATAAAATGGGAGCCGACCAGGAAAACCGCATCCACATTCCGGGAGAGAAGAAGCTGCAGATAAGCCTCTTTTCCCTGCCGTGTATAGCCGGTACAGCACAGCATGGACGTGTAAGAATTATTGCGCAGCTCACGCTCTAAGTAGTAGACAGCCTGGGCCAGATATACGTCCGAGGAATCGGAACAGAGGATGCCCACGGTGGACATGGAATTAAGCCCCAGGCTTCTGGCAAAGGCATTGGGCATATAGCGGTTTTTTTCAATGACTTCAAGGACTTTCTGGCGGGTGACATCGCTGACCTTGTCACTGCCGTTTAATACCCGGGACACGGTGGCTATGGAAACACCGGCCTGGGTGGATATATCGTAAATATTCATGTCGTGCCTCCTGGCAGTGTTTTGAAATAAAAATACCATAGAATGCGCCTTGAGACAAGAGAAATGTAAGCGCTTTCTTCGAAGAATATAGGTTGGTGATGCAATGTCATTTACTTAAGCCTGGACGCTGCCATCAGTGCCAGATAAGTTCTGTGCGGGCTGGGGCA
>DPJQ01000210.1 GCA_003542935.1 Lachnospiraceae bacterium
TAACGGCTTAAGTAAATGACATTGCTTTCATAATAGCTGTTCCATGTTTTTAGTTTATGTAACTGTCAGGATAAGCGGAACAGTTGTCGGGTACAATCATTTTATAGCTTCCGCTGCCAAATTATACAATAGGCGATTAAATAGAAAAAAGCAATACCAAAATCCGTAAATAAAACAGTTTACATTCCGATAAGCCTGTGCTATACTTGTCGGGTATGAAATTCAGCCCGGGTTCAGTAATCGGATACTCCGACCATTGCTTAATCTGCGGCGATTAAAAGTATAAGGAGGAAATCAACATGATTTCAAAAGAGAAGAAGACAGCAATCATGGCAGAATATGCCAGAACACCCGGTGATACAGGTTCACCGGAGGTACAGGTGGCGGTCCTGACCGAGAGGATCAGGGAGCTCACAGAGCATCTGAAGACAAATCATAAGGATCATCATTCCCGTCGCGGCCTTCTGAAAATGGTAGGCCAGAGACGTGGTCTTCTGGATTATCTGAAAAAGACGGATATCGAAAGATATCGTTCACTGATCGAGAGACTGGGTATCAGAAAATAAATGGACGGAGGGCGGAGAAATCCGCCCTTTTTACCATGATTTTAATATGGGCAGGCATGAAAACACAAATTCCGAGACCACTGAAAAGGGTACTTTCTTTTCGGCGCAAAGCCGCGTGAAAGTATGTTTTTCAGTTGTTTCGGGCTTGTTTTATGCCGTGTCCTACAAGAAAAGGAGAAAATATATGTTTAAAACGTATTCTATGGAGCTCGCCGGACGGACGCTGACGGTTGATGTTGGGCGAGTGGCAAAACAGGCCAATGGAGCCGTGCTGATTCATTATGGTGAAACTGTGGTGTTGTCCACGGCTACGGCATCCGATAAACCGAGGGACGGAATTGATTTCTTTCCTCTGAGCGTGGATTTTGAGGAGAAAATGTATGCTGTGGGGAAAATTCCCGGCGGATTTAACAAGAGAGAGGGCAAACCCAGCGAACATGCGATCCTGACTTCTCGTGTGATTGACCGTCCGATGCGTCCCCTGTTCCCGAAGGATTACCGTAATGACGTGAGCCTGAACAATCTGATCATGTCTGTAGATCCGGACTGTAATCCGGAGATTCCGGCTATGCTGGGTTCGTCTATTGCAACCTGCATTTCCGATATACCCTTCGCAGGTCCCTGCGCCATGACCCAGATAGGTATGGTGGACGGTGAGTTGGTGGTAAATCCCACCATGACCCAGCGCCCGATATCCGATCTGCAGCTTACCGTGGCGTCCACCAGAGAGAAAGTTATCATGATCGAGGCCGGAGCCAATGAAATACCGGATGACAAGATGATCGAGGCCATTTATAAGGCCCACGAAGTCAACCAGCAAGTCATCGCGTTTTTTGATACGATCATTGCGGAGTGCGGCAAGCAAAAACATACCTATGAGAGCTGTGCGGTGCCGGAAGAATTGTTTGCGGCCATTCGTGAAGCGGTTCCCGCCGAAGAGATGGAGCTGGCGGTATTTACTGATGACAAGCAGACCAGAGAAGGAAATATCCGTGTGATCCGCGAGAAACTGGCCGAAAAGTTTGCTGAGAATGAAGACTGGATGGCTTTGTTAGATGAAGCTCTGTATCAGTATCAGAAAAAGACAGTGCGTAAGATGATTCTGAAAGATCATAAACGTCCCGATGGCCGCGCTGTTGATCAGATTCGTCCGCTGGCTGCAGAGGTGGATCTGATTCCGAGAGTGCATGGTTCCGCCATGTTTACACGTGGACAGACTCAGATCTGTGATGTAGTGACACTGGCACCTCTGTCGGATGCTCAGAAAGTGGACGGCCTGGATGAGTATGTTACATCCAAGAGATATATGCACCATTACAATTTCCCGTCCTATTCAGTGGGGGAAACCAAACCTTCCAGAGGACCGGGACGCCGCGAGATCGGCCATGGCGCTCTGGCGGAGAGAGCACTTTTGCCGGTGCTGCCCTCAGAGACAGAATTCCCCTATGCGATCCGTGCCGTATCCGAGACCTTTGAGTCCAACGGTTCCACATCCATGGCTTCTACCTGTGCCTCCTGCATGGCGCTGATGGCTGCCGGTGTGCCCATCAAGAAAATGGTAGCCGGTATTTCCTGTGGATTGGTTACAGGGGAGACGGATGACGATTATATTGTGCTGACTGACATCCAGGGCCTTGAGGATTTCTTTGGGGATATGGATTTCAAGGTGACGGGTACGAGAGACGGCATTACGGCCATCCAGATGGATATTAAGATTCATGGCCTGACCAGACCCATAGTGGAAGAAGCTATTCGTCGGACCCATGAAGCCAGGGATTTCATCATGAGCACTTGTATGGAGCCCTGTATCAGTGCGCCTCGTGAGCAGCTGAGCGAGTATGCGCCAAAGATTATTCAGATGATGATCGATCCGCAGAAAATCGGTGATGTGGTGGGCCAGCGCGGCAAGACCATCAATACGATCATCGAGGAGACAGGGGTAAAGATCGACATCGAGGATGACGGTTCCGTATGTATCTGCGGTACGGATGCGGCCATGATGAACAAGGCGAAAGAATATATCAGTATCATTGTTACAGATTTTGAGGCGGGCCAGATCCTTACCGGAAAGGTGGTCAGCATCAAGGAATTCGGAGCGTTTTTGGAGTTTGCGCCCGGTAAAGAGGGCATGGTACACATCTCCAGGATCTGCAAAGAGAGAATCAACCATGTGGAGGATGTGCTTACTCTGGGCGATAAAGTGAAGGTGGTCTGCCTGGGCAAAGACAAGATGGGCAGATACAGTTTCAGTATCAAGGATCTTCCGGCATCCGAGAGATAACAGGATTACTCAAAAGATATCGTGAGGGGCATTTCGCATAGGAATGCCCCTTTTTGAAAAAATGGAGATACACTATGGAGAGAATCAGGGTACAGTATCTGAATGACAGCATAGAAAGGCTCTGCTATATCGGCGGTAAATCCGATTGGATCGATCTGCGGGCGGCGGAGGATGTGATGATGAAAGCGGGAGAGTTTCGGATGATTCCCCTGGGAGTGGCCATGCAGCTTCCCCGGGGGTATGAGGCCCATATTGTGCCCCGCAGCAGTACGTTCAAAAATTTTGGGATCATCCAGACAAATCATTGCGGTATTATTGATGAAAGTTACTGCGGGCCGAACGACTGGTGGCATATGCCTGTCTATGCGATCCGTGATACGGAGATTCACAGGAATGACAGGATTTGTCAGTTTCGCATAGAAAAGCATCAGCCGGCTTTGGAGTTTTGTGAGGTGGAGAAACTGGATCACGAGGATCGGGGTGGTTTTGGCAGTACGGGTGTCCGGTAGGAGGAACGCTATGAATTGCGATGATACGATCAAATGTATTGAGCGGTTTGTCAATCATGACCTCACATCAAGGGAGATGGAAGGTTTCCTGGATCATGTTGAAGAGTGTTCTGCCTGCTATGAGGAGCTGGAGATTTACTATACAGTGGCTGTGACAATGAATTATCTGGAAAAAAATGTAGACGGGAATTATAATATCCCTCTGCGGCTCAAGGAGCATCTGAGCCAGGAACGGCAGCGTTTGCAGCGACAGAAGATATTTCGCTATTGTATCGCTGTGCTTCTGGGAATCCTGGGGGCGTGTCTCATATGGTTTTTATTCAGTATGCATATACCGGTGGTTCAGATTTTTATGCAGTTTGGCGCACAGCTTTTCTCTGTGATCGAGTAATGAAATGTTAGCGTGGAACATTGGAGGATGTTTATGGCAGAAAAAATAGTGCTGATTGACGGACATAGTATTTTGAATCGTGCTTTTTATGGGATTCCCCATCTGACTAATTCAGAGGGAGTCCATACAAACGCGGTCTATGGCTTTTTAAATATTCTGTTTAAAATTATGGACGAGGAGAAGCCGGAGTACCTGGCCGTGGCTTTTGATCTCCATGCGCCGACTTTCCGGCACAGAATTTACGAGGCTTATAAAGGTACACGCCACGGAATGCCTGACGAACTTCGGGAACAGGTACCCCTGATCAAAGATGTACTGACAGCCATGGGCGTATGCATCATGTCGCTGGAGGGGTACGAAGCGGATGATATCCTTGGCACGGTGGCGGCCCGTTCAGAGAAACAGGGTCTGGATGTGACCATCGTGTCCGGCGACCGGGATCTGTTGCAGCTCGCCACAGATAAAGTCATGATCCGCATACCGAAGACCAAGGGCGGCAAGACGGTGATTGAGGATTATCATGCCAAAGAAGTATTAGAAACTTATCAGGTGACACCTGCCCAAATCGTTGAGCTGAAAGCGCTGATGGGCGACAGCTCTGACAATATCCCCGGCCTCCCCGGGGTGGGCGAGAAGACGGCCACGAAAATCATCGCCGCCTACGGTACTATAGAGAATGCCAGGGAACATGCGGAGGAGATCAAGCCGAACAAGGCCAGGGTGGCCATGCAGGAGCATTTTGACCTGGCGGAGCTTTCCAAGGTGCTGGCCACCATCAACACAGACAGCCCGGTAGAGTTTTCTCTGGAACAGGCAAAGAGGGGAGATTTTTTCACGGACAAAGCCTATGAATGGTTTAAACGACTGGAGTTCCGCAATCTGCTGACCCGTTTTGAGAAGCGAGAGGAACAGGGTTCCGTGGCAGATTCCTTTGTGACAGAGGCCGGGAAGAATCGGATGAAAGAAATTTTCGCGGAAGCTGCGGCTGCCCCTGCTGTCGGAGTGGCGGTCTGCACGGAGGCAGGCTGTGAGGGCGTGGCCCTCTGTTTCTCCGAGGAACAGACGGTGTGGTTGCCGGCGGGAGAGGCAGATGTTCCCTGGCTCTGGGAGTGCATGGCGAAAGTCATGGAACAGGCCGGTCAGGCGTCTGCCATGGATGTGAAGGAACTCTTAAAGCTCCATCCCTTTGAGGAAAGGCCGGAGATCCGCGACGTGTCCGTAGCGGCCTATCTGCTGAATCCTCTGAAAAATGATTATCCCTATGACACGATAGCAGGAGAGTTCCTCTCGTGTACTCTTCCGGGGAAAGAGGATCTGCTGGCCAAACAGAAAAAACTGTCCCCCGGAGAACTGTGTGCAAACCGCAGGATCTACTGCTGCTGCCAGGCGTATACGGCCCGCATGGCCATTGAACCGATGCTGGAGGCACTGAAAGAGCAGGAGATGGATCATCTGTACCGGGATATCGAGATGCCCCTTTTGTATACTCTGTACCACATGGAGAAAGAGGGAATCATGGCCCGGGGAGAGGAACTGGTCAGTTACAGTGAGAAGCTGAGTGTGCGTATCGGGGAGCTGGAATCATCTATCCATGAGCAGGCGGGGGAGGTGTTCAATATCAATTCGCCCAAACAGCTGGGGGTGATCCTGTTTGAAAAGCTGCAGCTTCCCGGCGGGAAAAAGACCAAGACGGGATATTCTACGGCGGCGGACATCCTGGACAAACTGGCGCCGGAACATCCGATTGTGGCGGATATCCTGGAATATCGTCAGCTTGCGAAATTAAAATCCACTTATGCGGACGGGTTGATCCCGTTCATCGCCGCCGACGGCCGGATCCATTCCAGTTTCAATCAGACGATCACGGCCACAGGCCGGATCAGCAGCAACGAGCCGAATCTGCAGAATATCCCGATCCGCATGGAGCTGGGCAGGCTGATCCGCAAGGCATTTGTGCCGAAGGAAGGATATATTTTTGTGGACGCGGATTATTCCCAGATCGAACTGCGGGTACTGGCCCACTTTTCCGGGGACGAGGCGCTGATACAGGCCTACCGCGAGGCGAAGGATATCCATCGCATCACGGCCTCCCAGGTATTCCACGTTCCCTTTGACGAGGTTACGGATCTGCAGAGGAGAAACGCGAAGGCGGTGAATTTCGGTATTGTTTACGGGATCAGTTCTTTTGGGCTGAGCCAGGGCTTAAGCATTACCCGAAAAGAGGCTGAGGATTATATAGCCAGTTATTTTGAGACGTATCCGGGTATCAAGGATTTCCTGGACGGCTCTGTGCAGGACGCGAAAGAGAAGGGTTACGCGATCACTCTGTTCGGACGCCGCAGGCCGATGCCGGAGTTAAAATCATCCAATTTCATGCAGCGTTCTTTTGGTGAGCGGGTGGCCATGAATGCCCCGATCCAGGGAACGGCGGCGGACATCATAAAGATCGCCATGGTGCGGGTGGATCGGAGGCTCCGGGCCGAAGGGCTTTCCTCCCGGCTGCTCTTGCAGGTGCATGACGAGCTCCTGGTGGAGACGGCGATAGAAGAGCGGGAGCGGGTGGAAGCCATCCTCCGGGAGGAGATGATGGGCGCGGCCCATATGGATGTGAAATTGGAGATCGACATGCACGCGGGGAATAACTGGTACGAGGCGAAATAAGGGAAGAGGCAAAGGATAAAACTATGAGAATCATCGGAGTAACCGGCGGTATCGGGTGCGGAAAATCAGAAGTGCTGAATTTTATCGCATCCCACTATGATGCCACGATCATGAAGGCCGATCAGATCGGCCATATACTGATGCAGAAGGGCAGAAAATGTTATACGAGAATTGTGGATACTTTTGGCGAGGGCATTTTGAAGGAAAATGGCGAGATCGACCGCAGTGAGCTGGCCCATATCGTATTTCCCCGGCCGGAGGAGCTGGCTAAACTGAACGGTATCATGCATCCGGCCATAAAAAAATATATTCTGCATACGATTGAGAAAGAAAAAAATATCGGCACCGAATATTTCATCGTGGAGGCAGCTTTGCTTCTGGAGGATCACTATGATGATTTTTGCGATGAGGTGTGGTATATTTATGCCGATGAGGACACTCGCATCGAGCGGCTGAAGGAGAGCCGGGATTATACGGAGGAGAAGATCGCCCGCATTATGGCCAATCAGCTCACAGAGGAGGAGTTTGAGCGGCGGTGCGGCGTGGAGATCGATAACAGCGGCGATTTCTCCTATACGGAACGGCAGATCAGACGGAGGTTGGGCGATGAAGCTATGTAGTGTGGCCAGCGGAAGCAGCGGCAACTGTATTTTTGTGGGATCGGAGCATACATCCCTGCTGGTGGATGCGGGGATCAGCGGCAAGCGGACGGCGGCGGGGGTGGAGGCCCTGGACCGTTCCATGCAGGAGCTGGACGGCATCCTTGTGACCCATGAGCACAGCGACCACATTCGGGGACTGGGTGTGCTGGCGCGGAAATATAAGCTGCCCGTCTACGCTACGGCGGGCACCATTGAGGAAATCCTGCGCACCAATCCCATCGGGAAACTGCCGGAGGGCATCTTCCATGAGATTGTGCCGGATCAGGTTTTTACTCTGGGGGACATCGACGTATATCCGTTCCGGATTTCCCACGATGCGGCGGAGCCGGTGGGCTATCGTTTCGATTGCAGCGGAAAGCATGCGGCCATAGCCACGGATATGGGGACGTATGACCACTACATCGTAGACAGGCTGCAGGGGCTGGATGTGCTGTTGCTGGAATCCAATCACGACGAGCGGATGCTGGAGGTGGGTCGTTATCCTTATTATCTGAAACGGCGGATCGCCGGGAACAGCGGGCATCTCTCCAACGAGACGGCGGGGCGGCTGCTCTGCGAGATCCTGCACGACGGCATCAAGGAGGTCTTTCTCGGCCATCTGAGCCAGGAGAATAACTACGAAGATCTGGCCTTTGAGACGGTGTGCAGCGAGATCACCATGGGAGAAAATCCCTACCGGGCGGCGGATTTTCATATAGAAGTGGCCCACAGGGACAGGATTTCGGAAGTTGTGGATTTCTAATACATAGAATTTATGGAGGTGGCTATGAAAAAAGCGATCATTACAGTGGTGGGTAAGGATACGGTGGGCATTATCGCCCGGGTCTGCACCTATCTGGCGGACAATCAGATTAATATCCTGGACATTTCCCAGACCATTCTCGACGGTCTGTTTAACATGATGATGATTACGGATATCAGCGGGACGGGTAAAACCATGGGGGAAATCACGGAGGAGCTTGACCGGCTGGGAGACGAGATCGGTGTTGTGATCCGCTGCCAGCTGGAGGACATCTTTACGAAGATGCACCGGATCTGAGACGGAGGTGATTGTCCATGATCAATATATTTGAAGTACATGAGACCAATAAGATGATCGAGCAGGAGAATCTGGATGTGCGTACCATCACGCTGGGCATCAGCCTGTTGGACTGCATCGATGCCGATTTGGATGTGGTCTGTGAGAAGGTTTATACAAAGATCACCACCCTGGCGAAGGATCTGGTGAAGACCGGTGAGGATATTTCTCTTGAGTACGGGATTCCCATTGTGAATAAACGGATCTCCATCACCCCGGCGGCTCTGGTGGGCGGCGCGGCCTGCAAGTCCCCGGAGGATTTCGTGCAGATCGCCCGCACGCTGGATCGGGCGGCCAAGGAGGTGGGTGTGAATTTCCTCGGCGGCTATTCAGCTTTGGTGGCAAAAGGCATGACGAAGGCGGATGAACTGTTGATCCGCTCCATTCCCGAAGCCTTGTCCGTGACGGAACGGGTGTGCAGCTCCGTCAATGTGGGATCCACAAAGACGGGCATCAACATGGATGCGGTGCGTCTGATGGGGGATATCGTCCATGAGACGGCGGAGCGTACCGCCGATCAGGATTCCCTGGGCTGCGCGAAACTGGTGGTATTCTGCAACGCGCCGGATGATAATCCCTTTATGGCCGGGGCTTTCCACGGCGTGACTGAGGCGGACGCCGTCATCAATGTGGGTGTCAGCGGCCCGGGCGTGGTGAAATATGCCCTGGAACAAGTGCGGGGAGCTGATTTTGAACAGCTCTGCGAAACCATAAAGAAAACGGCTTTCAAGATCACCCGTGTAGGCCAGCTGGTGGCCCAGGAGGCTTCCCGCCGTCTGGGTATACCCTTCGGTATCATTGATCTGTCCCTGGCGCCTACCCCGGCGGTGGGCGATTCCGTGGCGGAGATCCTGCAGGAGATCGGCCTGGAGTCTGTCGGCGCACCGGGTACTACGGCGGCTTTGGCCCTTTTAAATGACCAGGTGAAAAAGGGCGGCGTGATGGCTTCCTCCTATGTGGGAGGCTTAAGCGGCGCATTTATTCCGGTCAGCGAGGATCAGGGGATGATTCAGGCCGTGAATGCCGGTTCCCTGACCCTGGAGAAACTGGAGGCCATGACCTGCGTATGCTCCGTGGGGCTGGATATGATCGCCATTCCCGGCGATACGGCGTCCACGACCATCGCGGGCATCATTGCCGACGAGATGGCCATCGGAATGGTGAACCAGAAGACCACGGCCGTGCGCCTGATCCCGGTGATCGGGAAAGATGTGGGCGAGGTGGTGGAGTTCGGCGGCCTGCTGGGTTATGCGCCGATCATGCCGGTGAACCGGTTTTCCTGTGAGGGATTTGTGAACCGCGGCGGCCGGATACCGGCGCCGATCCACAGTTTTAAAAATTAAAGTAAAGAGTGACAGGGTATGGGACAATCGGGAGGAGGTTTCCGATTGTCCTTTAATGCGAATAATGCTTTTTCGTAATGCATGACTATTTTTTACTTTATACGTCATGGTCAAATAGAAGAAGTCGTTTATTGACAGATTCTTAGTCTGGTTGTAAATGGAACAAAAGCATCAAAATTTGCGGAGGCAGACGGAATGATTATTAAAGATATACATTTCACATTAAAGGATGGGCGAAAAGCAGTAATTCGAAGCCCCAGGGACGAGGATGCTGAGAGCATGCTGCATTATCTGTATGTTTCATCAGGAGAAACAGACTTTCTTCTGCGATATCCGGAAGAATGTAACCAATACACAGTGGAAGAAGAAAAAAAATTTTTTGCCCAAAAGAATGAATCAGAGCATCAGGCCATGCTGGTATGTCTGGTAGACGGAAAAGTTGCCGGCAATTGTGCGATTTCTGTCTATACGGAAATGAAGATGAGACATCGCGCCGATGTTGCCATTGCTCTGCTCCGCGAATATTGGAACCAGGGAATAGGAACACGGATGTTTCAGGAAATGATCCGTATTGCGGAAAGCTTTGAAGATGTTATTCAGATAGAGCTGGAATATGTGGAAGGAAATACCCGCGCACGGCATCTATATGAAAAAATGGGATTTAGAATAGCCGGAGTCCGCCCTGATGCTATCCGATTAAAAAACGGGTTGTTACTTAATGAGTATATGATGGTAAAGAAATTAAATCGATGAACTCTCGTTGTGAAGCAAAATTTAGCGGGTCAGGTGCGTAATGGGTAAAATAATATCAGAAATGAGCCTGGAAGAATTGTGGCAGTTGTTTCCCATCTTTTTGACAGAACATAAGGCTTTCTGGAAAGACTGGTATGTGCAGGAAGAAACTTTTCTAAAGTCAATACTGGTTCAAACGGCCAGAATAAACCATATCGGAAGTACGGCTATTCCTTCTATATGGGCAAAACCGATTATTGATATCCTTGTGGAAATCCCGAAGGAATGTAGTGTATTGACACGTTCTTATTT
>DPJQ01000261.1:0-5731 GCA_003542935.1 Lachnospiraceae bacterium
TTCTCGTCTGCCGCCTTCGGCTGTACCCGCCCGGCGGTTATCCTGGCGTGTTTACTGTCCCTGATTTCCACTACAGGGCTGGCACAAAGAATTTTCCCCGGGAGCTCCACCGCCACAGGCTCCGCCAAAATCATCACATAGTATGGCTTCTCACTGTTTAAAACTGTAGTCAAAGACACTGCCTTACCTTCGCTGTCCAGATATTCTCCGGCAAGGCTGTATCCGGCTGCCACTGCTTCCCCCGCCGTTCCCCAAAAACAGGTGACACCGTTAAAATCCCTGTAAGCCTCGGCAGACTCATATACAAATGTCGCCGTAGCTTTTCCGCTTTTTATCCGAAAAGATTTCATGGTGACCTGGGGATTGGCATTCACAGCAGTCTCCATCTCTTTTTCCAATTCTGACTGATCATAATAGGTCTGATCCCAGTCTTCCACAATTGTCTGGGTAAGTACACCTTTTTTACTGAGTGAAAGCGTCGTTTCCCCGGCAGGCGAACCACATCCCATAAGCAAAAACAAAAGAAATGGCACCAAAACCAGGATTTTTCTTGTCATCCATATCCCTCCATGCCTAATCTTTGTTATTATACCCTCTGCCGGGACAATATGCAACTTTAAATTTTCCTTATATCACGCCTCACACTGCCAGACGCCAGTTATACAGAAAAAATTCACCTGCACATGCCAGCAGCAGATAGTATACCGGCTCCCACCGGGACAGAGAGTGCGCCTGTCCGTTCAGTTTTTTCATCACACGCCTCATGCACTCCCAGAGAAAAAAGCCCCAGACGGTTCCGAGCGTATTCATCAACAAATCATCCACGTCCGTGGTCCGCCGGTTGAACAGCTGGCTTCCCTCTATAGCCAGAGAAAACGCCGCCCCGGCCAGCACAGTCCTGCCAATGCTGCGGAATTCCTTCCATATCAGGGGAAGCATAAACCCCAGGGGCACAAAGAGGAAAACATTCAAAATATAAGTCATTCGCCCCTGAGAACCGAATAAAACCGTATTCACTTCATCCCGGCGGATCCACTCATCATAGCGGCCGATATCCCATACACTGCCAAATCCGGTGATTACAAATATACCGGCCAGCATCAGCAAAAACAGTACGACCCATATAAAATGAAACCACCACTCCCGCCCATTCAGCCCCCGACGAAGAAACAGAGCACACAGAATGCAGGGCAGCAGCACACAACAGACGCTATACGCTAAAGATAACATGACGGTCCTCCCTTCAGAAATCGTATTCTCTTTACGATAACGATATATATCCGCCGTATTCTTCATTTTTCAAAAAAATAAGGTACATACTGCCCCTGAAAAAAAGAACAGTATGTACCTTTTTCGTTTCCGTAAATTATCAGACCACGGTGAAACATCCGTCGATGAGCATATCCAGCCCTGACGTGTAGGTGGAGGCGTCAGAAAGAAGATAGATCACTGCCCCGGCCAACTCCTCCGGCGTTCCCATCCGGCCGAAAGGAATCGTGCTCACCCAGTAATCCTGCCAGTCCTGCCGAACCGTACCTGTCATCTCGGTCCGAATATATCCCGGGCTGATGGAATTAACACGAATGCCCTTATCCGCCCATTCCACAGCCAGAGATTTTGTCAGATGGGCCACGCCGGCTTTGGAAGCATTATAGGATGCCTGGCCCTGGGGGATATTGACTATTGTCCCCGACATGGAAGCCGTATTGACGATATTGCCTTTCTTGTTATGGTCGGTCAGATACTTTCCGAATGCCTGGGCCACAAAGAAGATTCCGTTCAAATTGACATTGATCACTTTGAGCCAGTCCTCCGGCGTACACAGGAGGGCGTCTTTATGCAGACATATGCCGGCATTGTTAAAAAGCAGGTCCAGAGTACCCATTTTCTCCGCCGCCGCTTTGATACATGTATCAACGGCTTGCGGATCCGTCACATCACAGGTAAATGCCGCCGTTCGGACGCCGTATTCCTCTGCGATCCCTTCGGCTGTTTTTGACGCATCCTGGATATCCAGTATCACGATATCCGCTCCCGCATCGGCCAGATAACCGGCGACAACCTTGCCGATCCCCTGATTTCCTCCTGTCACTATGGCTACCTTATTTTTCAAACTGAACAAATCACGTTTCATTTTATTCCTCCTCGTCTGTTGTCATGCCTGTCCGTAAGATGCATATTTATACGCCGAATCATAAATGGCAATCGTACGTTCCGGTGTCACATCATTCTGGATATTGTGTACCTGATTAAACACATAACCGCCGCCCTTTTTGAATATCCCTGACAGTTCTTTTACTTCCGCTTCTATTTCCTCAAGGCTACCGTTCGTTCCGGTAGTGGTCATGTTACATCCGCCTCCCCAGAAGCTCAGACGGTCGCCGAATTCTTCCTTGATCTTTCTGGCGTCCATGTTGCGGGCCGTAAGCTGTATCGGATTCAGAATGTCAATTCCCGCATCGATCAGCTCCGGGATAAACGGATAAATGGAGCCGCAACAGTGATAAAAGATCTTGACATCCGGCCTTAATTTGTGTATGTAGGAAAAGAGTTCTTTGTGATATGGTTTGATCATTTCCCTGTACATTTCCACGGAGATCTGCGGCGCCTGCTGGGTACCCAAATCATCCCCCATGTGGAACACATCAATATAGTCTCCCACCGCATCCAGATAGGTTCTGGCGCTGGCTTTCAGCATCTCCAGCCTCCTGGTATTATAATGATGAACCAGTTCTTTCTCCAATACCAGATTTTCATAATATACGTCATAACCAAAATCATACTGTCCGGATTCATAGAACGCGGAACCCACAAACTCTGCCAGAATTGCTTTATCCGTAGTCTCATAGAGCCGTTTTGCCTCGTTATGGAGCCATTCTGCTTCCTCCTGGGTTATCTCCGAAAAATCAATCCGCTCGTCAATATCTTTCTCACATTCCGCGTCTTTTAGCGGATGACACACCTGATCATAGTAGTAGCCGCCGGCGGGCAGATGGGCAATCACATCACCTGCCGCGTTAAAAAGCAGTTTGTCACCCTTTTCATTTGTGACCGGATTAAAGGTTTTCGCAACCAGCGACGGCGTTCCTTCCACATCCGTTCCCGGTTTCCACTCATTGATAGGAATATTGAAAGACGGCGCCAGCCTGTGAAGCTGTACTACATCTCCGTGGAATCTTTCGATCAATTCCGGTTCCGGTTCTGCCAGCTGCTGCCAGATATCGTAAATTTTCGTAGTCGACGTATCCATACCCAGATACTTTTTCAGATTGTTGTAGGCAACCGCCGTCATACCTGTGGAACGCATGGCGCCAAAATCTATGGGCATCCGGTCTGCCTCTTCATGATTCAATACTTTTCTAACACGTTCTCTTGAAGTCATATGCCTAATTTTTCTCCTTTTTTTGTATACAGTCAAAGCCAACGGCTGCGGCAAGGATCACGCCTTTTACAATCATCTGCACATATTGGCTCATATTGATCAATACCAGCCCATTATTCAGGATGCCGATGATCAAAACACCGAATATGGCATTATACAGCTTACCTGCCCCGCCGCTTACACTCACACCGCCAAGCACAATTGCCGTAATTACATCAAATTCAAATCCGTCTCCCGTATTCGCCTGTCCTGAATTAACCCTGGACAGCGTAATCACCGCCGCGACACCGGTAAAAAGGCCTGAGATCATATAGACCAGCCGCTTTACCCGATTTACATTGATACCGGACAGCTTGGCTGCCTCCTCGTTGCCGCCGATGGCATACAGAGAACGCCCAAAATACGTTCGGTTCAAAATAAACCCGCCGATGGCAAAAAACAAAACCATCAGCAATACCGGAGTCGGTACCGGCCCGATATAGCCCTGTCCCAACACCCGGAAAGCATCCGGAAATCCTGCGATGGACTGCCCGCCGCAGATAATGTAGGCCAGGCCAAAAAGGATATTCTGCGTTGCCAGCGTGGCAATCAATGCCGGAATACGGGCCAGTGTCACCAGAAGTCCGTTGATATATCCGGCCAGGGCCCCACAGACTATATTGAGCAAAATGGCAAAAACATAATTCATCCCCATTTTTGCCATCAAATAGGCGCACCCGATATTTACAAAAGATACCAGAGCGCCCTGGGAGAGATCGATCCCCCCAAGCAGCATGACAAACATGCCTCCCACGGATGCGATACCGATCATAGACACCTGCCGGCAGATATTGATCAAATTATTGTAAGTCAGAAATACGTCGCTCAGCACAGAAAACAAAACCATCAATGCGACCATAACCAGTATAATGCCGTATTTTCTAACCAAATCTACTTTACTTTTTATGTTTTCCTTCATCCGCCCTGCCCTGCCTTTTCTGCTGTTTTTGATGAATACTGGAGAATCAGTTCCTGGCTGAATTCTTCCTTTGACAATTCTCCCGTCTGCCGTCCTTCGCTCAGTATCACGATTCTGTCAGACATCCCGATCAGTTCTTCCATCTCGGAAGAGATCATAATCAAAGCTTTCCCCTGACGGAGCAGTTCATGCATGAGTAAATAAATCTCATATTTTGCACCGACGTCAATGCCTCTGGTCGGTTCGTCAAAAAGAATGATATCCGGCTGCGTTGCCATCCATTTTGCCAGAACAACTTTCTGCTGGTTTCCTCCTGACAGGCTCTGTACCTGCCGCTCATCGTCCGCCATCTTGATCCGCATGGCGTCCCGGTAGTGTCCGACTATTTCCGCCTGTTTTTTGCGGTCAATCACCGTAAAACGGGATATCTCCGGAAAACAGGCCATCGATATATTTTCACGGATACTCATGGATAAAACCAGTCCCTGCTTTTTTCTGTCTTCCGGCACCATGGCGATCTTATTCTGTATAGCCGCCCTGGGAGATGTCAGGCACACCTCTTTGCCGCGTACACGTATATGGCCTTCTCTGTGTTTTACCATACCAAATATCATCTGGGCAAGCTCTGTCCGTCCGGCGCCGATCAGCCCTCCGAGCCCCAGGATTTCTCCGCCCCTGACCTGAAAGGAAATGTCTTCCACCCCGTTTCCGGACAAATGCTCCACTTCCAAAATCACTTCATCTGACGGTGTCCCCGTATATACAGGGAAAGCATCTGTCAGCTCCCGGCCGACCATGTAACGGATCAGCTCGTCTTTATTTGTTTCATTTACATCTTTTGTGGTAATATACTCGCCATCCCGCAGCACCGTCACGCGGTCTGCGATCCGAAATATTTCTTCAAGGCGGTGAGATATGTAAATAATCGTTACGCCTTCTTTTTTCAGCCGCTCTATCGCCTCAAACATCCGCTCAACTTCCGTATTTGTCAGCGGCGCAGAGGGCTCGTCCATAATCAGAAGGCGCACATTCCGGGACAAAGCCTTGGCAATCTCCACCATCTGCTGATACCCAACACTCAGCTCTTTTACGGGCACGGCCGTGGAAATCCCCGGCGCAAACTGGCCGAATATCTGGTCTGCCTTTTCAACGGCAAGTTTTTTGTCAAAAAGTCTGCGGCCTCCTATTTTTTCACCAATAAAAATATTCTCGGCTATGGAAACCTCTTTGACCAGATTGAATTCCTGATAAACGGCCGCAATACCGTTTTCTTTAGACAGAGCCGGCGTCATGCCGCTAAATACCTGGCCGTTGATCTCTATCGTTCCCGTAGTCGGTTTGATTGCCCCCGTGCAGATCTTAATCAGCGTGGATTTTCCCGCGCCGTTCTC